>JANNEX010000433.1:0-12286 GCA_031379155.1 Rubrivivax sp. | reverse complement strand
CAGGCCGCGGCGGCGCGGCATCTACATCTTGCCCAACGCCATCACGCTGGCGGCGCTGTTCTCGGGCTTTTACGGCATCGTGATGGCCATGAACGGCCGCTTCGAGCTGGCTTGCATCGCCATTTTCGCTGCGGCCGTGCTAGACAGCCTGGACGGCCGAGTGGCGCGCATGACGAACGCACAAAGCGCCTTTGGCGAGCAGATGGACAGCCTGTGCGACATGGTCAGCTTTGGCGCCGCGCCCGCACTCATCGTCTACATCTGGGCGCTCAAAGACTTGGGCAAAGCGGGCTGGATTCCGGCCTTTGTCTACATCGCGGGCGCGGCACTGCGTTTGGCCCGTTTCAACGTCAACATCGGTGTCGTTGACAAGCGCTTCTTTCAGGGTCTGCCGAGCCCGGCAGCAGCAGCCATTGTGATGAGCATGATCTGGGTCATGGACGACGCCGGCATTCGCGGTGCCTCCAAGATCGACTGGCTGGCTTGGTCGGCTTTTGTCGTGACGCTGTTTGCGGGCCTGTCCATGGTCACCAATGCGCCGTTCTACAGCTTCAAGGTGGTGGGCGGCAAACGCACCGTGCCCTTCATCGTCATCGTGGCCATTGCGGTGGGCATTGCGCTAGTTGCACTCGACCCGCCACGTGTGCTGTTTGGCATCTTCTGCCTCTACGGCCTGTCGGGTTACGCGGTGTACGGCTGGCGCAAGTTCAAGGGCAAACCAGTGAGCGTGATTGCGCTGTCCACCGACGAGCCCGATGAGAAGGACCTGCATCCGTGAAAAACACTGCGTGCTATATTGCCCCTATGAACACGAAGACACGCGCCCTGGCGCTAGAGCTAGCCCCCTCACTGCGGGTGCGCTGATCAGCTTCGTTTTCTCTTCACCAGATCATCGGCCCGCCAGCGTTACGCAGCGGGCCTTTTTTCTTGTCTTCCCAAGCTGCGCGGCACAGGCAACAACTTGGACTTCCACATGACCATGCTTCAAAACCCCAGCAGCAAGTACCGCCCATTTGCGCCGGTAGCTTTGCCTGACAGGCGCTGGCCCAATGCGGTGCTCAGCCGCCCACCGAAGTGGCTGAGCACGGACTTGCGCGACGGCAACCAGGCCCTGATTGAGCCCATGGACCCGGCGCGCAAGCTGCGCCTGTTTGAGATGCTGGTGCGGGTGGGCTTCAAGCAGATTGAGGTCGGCTTTCCTTCCGCGTCACAAGCCGACTTCGACTTTGTGCGTTTGCTCATTGTTGACAAACACATCCCCGATGACGTCACCATTCAGGTGCTGACGCCCGCACGAGCGCCGCTCATCAGCACCACCTTCGAGGCGCTGCGCGGAGTGCCACGCGCCATCGTGCACCTGTACAACGCCACCGCGCCAGTGATGCGCCGCGTCGTGCTGGGACTGGACGAAGGCGGCATCGTCGATTTGGCCACCAGCCATGCACAACAGTTGCTTGACTGCGCTGCCGAGCAGCCGGGCACACAGTGGATGTTTGAGTACTCGCCCGAGATGTTCTCGGGCACCGAGCTCCCCTTCAGCAAACGCGTGGTCGATGCCGTCACTGCAGTGTGGCAGCCGACGCCGCAGCGGCCCTGCATCATCAACCTGCCCTCGACGGTGGAGCATTGCACGCCCAATGTCTTTGCCGACATGATCGAGTGGATGCACCGCCACCTGGCGCGGCGCGACAGCATCGTGCTGTCGGTGCATCCGCACAACGACCGCGGCACGGGCACCGCAGCGGCAGAACTGGCCTTGATGGCGGGTGCCGACCGAGTGGAGGGCTGCTTGTTCGGCAACGGTGAGCGCACCGGCAACGTCGACCTCGTCAACTTGGCGCTCAACCTCTACACGCAAGGCGTACACCCAGGGCTGGACTTCTCTGACATCGACGCCGTGCGCCGCTGTGTCGAGCACTGCAACCAATTGCCCTTGCATCCGCGCCATCCCTATGTGGGCGACCTCGTCTACACCTCGTTTTCGGGCTCCCACCAAGACGCCATCAAGAAGGCTTTTGCGGCGCGGCAAGAGGGCGCGTTGTGGGACATGCCTTACCTGCCGATTGACCCCAAGGATTTGGGCCGCAGCTACGACGCGGTGATCCGTGTCAACAGCCAGTCGGGCAAGGGTGGCATTGCCTACCTTCTAGAAGCTGAGAAGGGCCTGGAGTTGCCGCGCCGTTTGCAAATTGAGTTCTCGGCCGCTGTGCAAGCCGTGATGGACGTGCAGGGGCGTGAGATGAGCGCGGCCGATTTGTGGGCGCTGTTCGAAAGTGAATATCGACTCGGCCAAGCGGTGATTGACCAGCAGCATTTTCACGAGCAGGCTGATGGTCGCACCACGCTGTCGGCACGCTTGCGCAGCGGCAGCACCAGCGCAGAACTCAGCGGCCAAGGTGCTGGCCCGGTGGCGGCATTTGTGGATGCCTTGCAGCGCGCCACGGGCTGCGCCATTGAAGTGCTGGACTATCACGAGCACGCCATGCACGCCGGCGCCCAGGCGCAGGCGGCGGCCTATTTGGAGCTGCGCGTGGGCGACACGCGCACGCTGTTTGGCGTGGGCATAGACGCCAATATCGTCACCGCGTCGATGAAGGCCGTGGTCTCTGCACTGCAGCGCTGCGGCGTGGCCATCGAATCCCCTGCCGTTGTGGCCTAACACCCTGCTGGAGCAAACCATGGCTGACAAACTCATCATCTTCGACACCACCTTGCGCGACGGTGAACAGTCACCCGGTGCGTCGATGACACGCGACGAAAAGCTGCGCATCGCGCGCCAGCTAGAGCGGCTGCGCGTGGACGTCATCGAAGCCGGTTTTGCGGCTTCCAGCAATGGCGACTTTGAAGCTGTGAAGGCCATCGCACTGGCCATCCGCGAGTCCACCGTGTGTTCACTGGCGCGTGCCAATGACCGTGACATCACACGCGCCAGTGAGGCCTTGAAGGGCGCGCAGCGTGCGCGCATCCACACCTTCATCGCCACCAGCGAACTGCACATGGAAAAGAAGTTGCGCATGACGCGCGACCAGGTCTTTGAGCAAGCCAAACAAGCGGTGCGCTTTGCACGCAACCTGTGCGCGGATGTGGAGTTTTCGCCCGAAGACGGCTACCGCTCAGACCCCGACTTTTTGTGCCGCGTGTTGGAAACCGTGATTGCCGAAGGTGCTACCACCATCAACATCCCCGACACCGTGGGCTACGCCATTCCTGAGCTGTATGGCGACTTCATTCACAACCTGCGCCAGCGCATTCCCAACGCCGACAAGGCGGTGTGGAGCGTGCACTGCCACAACGACCTGGGGCTGGCTGTAGCCAATTCATTGGCCGGCGTGAAGGTGGGCGGTGCGCGGCAGATTGAATGCACCATCAATGGCCTGGGTGAACGCGCCGGCAACTGCTCACTTGAAGAAGTGGTGATGGCGCTGCGCACGCGGCGCGACTACTTCGGACTGGACTTGGGCATAGACACGACGCAAATCGTGGCGGCTTCGCGCATGGTCAGCCAGACCACGGGTTTTGTCGTGCAGCCCAACAAGGCGGTGGTGGGCGCGAATGCCTTTGCACACGCCAGCGGCATTCACCAAGACGGCGTGCTCAAGGCGCGCGACACCTACGAAATCATGCGCGCCGAAGACGTGGGCTGGGCCGCCAACAAAATCGTGCTGGGCAAGCTGTCAGGGCGCAATGCCTTCAAGCAGCGCTTGCAGGAACTGGGCATACAGATGGAGTCCGAGGCCGAGGTCAACGCCGCCTTTGCGCGCTTCAAAGACCTGGCTGACCGCAAGAGCGAAATCTTTGACGAAGACATCATCGCCCTGGTCAGTGACGAGAGCGTCACCGCCGTCTCCGAGCACTACCGGCTGCTGGCGCTGACCCAGCATTCGGCCATGGGCGAGCGGCCGCATGCAGCGGTGGCCTTTGCCGCTGGAGCTGTCGAACACCACGCTGAAAGCGACGGCAACGGTCCGGTCGATGCGAGCCTGAAGGCGATTGAGTCCAAAGTGAAAAGTGGCGCCGAAATGATGCTCTATTCGGTGAATGCCATCACCTCAGGCAGCACAGAATCTCAAGGCGAAGTGACGGTGCGTTTGCAGCACGGCGGCAGGGTCGTGAATGGTGTGGGCGCCGACCCCGACATCGTGGTGGCGTCGGCCAAGGCCTACCTGTCAGCGTTGAACAAGTTGCACAGCAATACCGACAGGGTGGCGGCCCAGGGCTGATCTGGCGCTTCCAAGGCATGGGCTTTGGGGTTGTCCCAAATGCAGGGCATACTTGAGGTAAGGGACGCAACCGATTGATATTGCGTGCATTTCTAGGTAGTCTGCTTTGTCATGCAGGCTTCATGCTTGGCGCTTGAGGTGAAAGTGCAGAACAAGAAACAACCATCGTTGCTGGGACTGAAGGCTGCTTTGGGCGGATTTGCCCTGGCGCTGGCTATGGTGCTGAGCTTGGCACTGGGTGCCGCCGCGCCGGCTGCCGCCGCCACGGCGTCCAAGCAGTCTGCCAACAAGCCGGCCAAAGAGGCCCGCCCCAGCAAAGCCAACAAGGCGCAGCGCGCTGGCAAGCGCAGCCCACGCAAGGTCAAGGTGGTCGTGCCCGCCATGCCGTCCTTTGGCCACCTTTACGGTTTGCAGGCTGCTGGCGATGAGCTGGCGCTGAAGTCCAGCGTGGCCCTGGTGGTCGACCAAGACACCAACGAAGTGCTGTTCAGCAAGAACCCCGGCGCGGTACTGCCCATTGCCTCCATCACCAAGTTGATGACGGCCTTGGTGGTGACCGAATCTGCACTGCCCATGGACGAGATGCTGGTGGTGTCGCAGGACGACGTCGACGCCACCGCCGGCAGCCGCTCACGTCTGAAGTTAGGCACTCAGCTCACGCGTGGCGAAATGCTGCACCTGTCGCTGATGTCCTCTGAAAACCGTGCTGCCCATGTACTGGGCCGTTCTTACCCCGGGGGCACGCAGCAGTTTGTGTTGGCCATGAATGGCAAGGCGCAAAACCTGGGCATGCAGGCCACCAAGTATGTCGAACCGACGGGTCTGTCCAGCTTCAACCAGTCCAGCGCGCAAGACCTGACACGGCTGGTACGCGCGGCGTTTGAACACCCCATCATTCGCGACCTGTCCACGTCGCTGCAAGCAGCGGTGCCTGTGGGCAACAAGACGGTCCAGTTCCGCAACACCAACGGCCTGGTGCGCAACCCGGAATGGGAAATTGGCCTGCAAAAAACCGGCTATATCTCGGCTGCTGGCCGCTGCCTAGTGATGCAGACGCAACTGGCTGGCCGCAAGCTCATCATGGTGCTGCTCGATTCCGCCGGCAAGTACTCACGCATCGGTGACGCCGAGCGCATTCGCAGCTGGATGGCGGCGGCGCCTGTCGCTGCCGAAGTGGCCACTACAGCCGTTCAGCCCCGGTAGCCCAGCGCCGAAGAAATCTGTTCGGCGGTGGCGCGGACGCGCCCCAGCCAGGCTTCTTCCAGCCGGTCGGCGGGTGCCGATATAGACAGCCCCGCTTGCAGTTTGCCCTGGTCGTCAAAGATGCCAGCGGCCACGCAGCGCACGCCCAGCTCCAGCTCTTCGTCGTCGCGCGCCACGCCACTGCTGCGCACGGCGCCCAGCTCTCGTTCCAAGCGCGCTATGTCGGTGATGCTGTTGCGCGTGTGGCCAGTCAGGCCGGTGCGCGTGGCGTAAGCGCGTACACGCAGTGGCTCGTCATGGGCCAGGAAGAGTTTTCCCACCGACGTCAAATGCAGCGGTGCGCGGCCACCCACCGTGCGCACCACCTGCATGCCAGAACGTTCGCTGTAGGCACGTTCGACATAGATGATTTCGTCGCCCTGGCGCATCGACAGGTTGACGGCCTGGTGCGTGAGCTTGTGCAGTTCGCGCATGGGGCCGAGTGCTGCTTCGCGCACATCCAGCCGCTCTTTGACCATGTTGCCCAGTTCCAGCAGGCGCATGCCAAGGCGGTAGGTACCGGCCTGCGGGCGCTGCACGTAGCGGCCCAGTGTCAGGTCATTGAGGATGCGGTGGGCCGTGGATGGGTGCAGGCCCGTGCGCTCGCTGATCTCTTTGAGCGACATTGAATCGTGCTGCGACGCCAGTACGTCCAGCAGCGCAAAGCTGCGCTCCAGGACTTGAATGGTGGGGGTTTGTGCGCCTTTGGTGGTCATGCTTTTGTGCTCCGCCAGAGCTTAACCTCGTTTTGCATGGCGGAAGTCGAAACTGCATGACGACATTTCGGCGGCGCGTCAAAGCGCAGCCAAGGCTGCTTCGGCACTTCGCACGGCGCCTTCCAGCGTGGCGGGGTAGGGACCTTGCACGTAGTCGCCCGCCGCCACCAACGCAGGTGCGACCCGAGTCGGTGGCCTGATCAGACCAGGCACGCAACGAAAGGTGGCGCGCTTTTCGGCCAGCACACGCAGCACGCTGGGTGGCTGCGGCCAGGTGAGCGGTGCAAACGCGGCTTGGGCCTGGGCCAGCACGGCTTGGCCGGTGGCCTCCAGGCCTTGTTCCACCCAGTGCCTGGCGCCGCTGACAACAAAGGCAAAGACGCCAATTGAAGCACCCGAAGCGCCATGGTCAAAGACAAACTGCGCTGGCGCTTGCGGCCCTTCGACCAACGCCGTCATGGCCGTGGGCAGCCGCGCGCCGGGGCAGCGCAGGTAGACGGTGATGATGGGCTCGTAGGGCATGGCTTGCGCCATCGCGGCCCAGGCCGGCGCCACGGCCAACGTCAAGCGGGCGGCGTCGGCAGCCGGGCAGGCCAGCATCACGGCGTCAAAGCTCTCGCCGTCCACGGTCCAGGCTTGTGGATCTTGAATCAGCGCCGTGACACGCTGACCCAGCTTTAGCCTGGCGCCGGCCGAATGCAGCCAAGCCACCGCAGGCTCGGGCAAAAGTTGGCCCAGGGCGCGCCGTGGCAGCAGCAGGTCGGCCGAGCCTGGGCCGCTGAACAAGGCGTCGCGCAGCACGCGCAAGAACACGGTTGCGCTGGCGTGCTGGGCCGGGGTGTTGAGCGCGGCCACACACAAGGGGTCGATGAGCAACTGGCGCACAGCCGGCGTCAGCCCCTGGCAGAGCTGGTCGACCGTGAGTTCAGGCGCGCAGGTGAATCCGCGCACGGCCCAGCCCATGGCCGCCGCCATCAACGCCAACCGGTCGCGCCAAGTCCAGCCCACGCAGCCCATGACCGCCGCCGTGAAGCCCAGCCAAGCCGGGCCTTTGGGCATGCGCAGACCACGCCCGTCGGGGTAGCGCAGCTCCAGCGGCTGGCGATGCAAACTGCCTGCCACATCCGCGCCCACCGTGGCCATGAGCGCCAGCGTGCGCACGTAGGCACCAATGAGGATGTGCTGGCCGTTGTCCAGCGCCAGGCCTTGCACGTCCACGCTTCGTGCGCGGCCGCCCCAGTGCTGTGCCATCTCGAACACGGTCACGCGGTGACCGGCCTGCGTGGCGCGCACGGCGGCGGCCAGGCCGGCCCAGCCGCCACCAACAACGGCCAAGTTCAGTGGCCTTTTTGCCGCCCCAAGCGCAGCCAATTCAATGGCCCTGCAAATGCGTTTTGGTGGCAATCCACAGTTTGCGCAGCGGCGTCAGTGATGTGCGCTGGTGCAGCACCTGAAAGCGCTGGGCCTCAATTTCGCGCAGCAAGGTGCGGTAGATGTTGGCCATCATCAGGCCGGGCTTTTGGGCGCTGCGGTCCACGTCGGGCAGCAAGTGCAGCGCGGCGTCAAAACTGGCGTGGGCACGCTCGGCCTGGAAGCGCATGAGGGCCTGAAAGCGATCACTGTAGCCCCAGGGTGACTGGCGCTGCAAAAGTTCATGCGCCTTGACCTCAAAGTGCTGCAATTCAGATACCGGCAGGTAGATGCGCCCGCGCCGCGCATCGTCGCCCACGTCGCGGATGATGTTGGTCAACTGCATGGCCTGGCCTAGCTGATGTGCGTACTGCACCGTGGCTTCCTGCGTGCGGCCAAAGATGTTGGCCGCCACCTCGCCCACGATGCCCGCCACCAGGTGGCAGTAGCGCTGCAGCGCGGCGTAGTCCAAAAAGCGCGTCTGCTCCAGGTCGGTCTGGCAGCCTTCAATGACGGCCAGCAAGTGGCGCTGTTCGATGCCAAAAGTGGGTGCCAGCGGCATCAGCGCGCGCATCACCGGGTGGCTGGATTCGCCCGCAAAAGCTTGAGCCACCTCTTTGCGCCACCACTGCAACTTGGTGGCGGCCACGCTGGCGTCGCTGGTTTCGTCCACCACGTCGTCCACCTCACGGCAGAAGGCATAAAAGGCGGTGATGGCGGCGCGCCGTGGCGGTGGCAAAAACAGGAAGGCATAGTAGAACGACGAGCCGCTGGCGGCTGCTTTGTCTTGCACGTATTGCTCGGGGCTCACTGGACTACCCTTCGCGTTGCGCGCTTCGGGATGAGCGCTTGGGAGCGGCCCGGCGTGCTCATGCGGCCGCCAAGGCTGAACGCATGCGCAGCGCGCGCCACACCAGCAAGGGCAGGTCCCAGGCGGTGAGGGTGGGGCGGTGCAGCAGCGTGGCGTGGTCCATGCGCGCTATTTTCTCAAGGATGCGCAGGCCGCCTTGCACCACCAGGCGAAGTTCCCAGCCGCCACGGCCGGGCAGCGCCAGGGCCAGCGGTGCGCCTGTCAGCATCAGGCGGCGTGCCCAGGTGCAAAGCTCGCTCACCAGGCGGCGGCTGTTGGGGCTGTCGGCGCAACGCTGCAAGTCGTCCAGGCTGATCGCATGCGCTTGCAAGTCGGCCTGCGGCACGTAGTGGCGCGCGCGTGGGCCGTCGACGCTCAGGTCTTGCCAGAAGTTGATGAGCTGCAAGGCGCTGCAGATGGCGTCGGACTGGCGCAGCAACTGTGCATCGGTCACGCCGTACAAGTGCAGCAGCAAGCGGCCCACGGGGTTGGCCGAACGCTGGCAATAGTCAAGCAGTGCCGGGCGGTCGGCGTAGGTCGGGTTGTGCACGTCTTGCTCAAAAGCGTCGAGCAAGTCGTGCAGCAGCGGCAGCGGCAGTTGCGCAGTTTGCAGTTCTACGGCAAGCGGGCCAAACACCTCGGCCCAGCGCGTGCCGGGTGCACGACCCAGGGCGACCGCTTGCAAGTTGGCGCGGTATTGCGCCAAGTCGGCCAGCCGGATGGTCTGAGCAGCGTCGCCTTCATCGGCCAGGTCGTCGGCGGTGCGCGCAAAGTGATAGATGGCCTTGACCGCAGTGCGCAGCGCAGGAGGGCACAGCACCGACGCGACGGGAAAGTTTTCGTAGTGCTGCACGCTCACGGCGGCGATTTTGACGCTATCGCCGGCAACGGCCGCAGGCAGCGTGGCCGGGCGCGACAAGCCCAGGCGCGCCCGCCATGGGTGGCCGTGCTGTGGCCTTCGCTCGCTTGCTCAGCCTGTGCGCACGCGAGTCTGTGCAGAAGTTGACAGGCCCAGGCACCGAGAATATATTACTGACCAGTCAGTCAGTAGCGAATTGACCACCCAGCCCGTCCGCAGTCAGCCAGGTTGCCTCATGAAAACCCTTGCCCACACTTTGATCCATGTTGCCCTGGTGGCGGCCCTTGGCGCCTGTTCACGCCCCCCCACTGCGCCCGAGCCCGTGCGCGCCGTGCGCACCATGACCGTGGCGCCAGAAGCTGCCGCTGGAGCGCATGAGTTTGCGGGCGAGATACGTGCCCGCACCGAATCGCGGCTGGGCTTTCGTGTCGCCGGCAAGATGAGCAGCCGTCCCGCCGAAGTGGGCCAACGTGTCAAAGGCGGCCAGGTGCTGGCGCAGCTTGACCCGGCCGACCTGAAGCTGGCGCAAGAAGCCGCACAAGCTTCGTTGCGCGCCGCGCAAGCCAGCCACGACCTGGCGCTGGCCGAGTTCAAACGCTACAAAGACCTGCGCGACCAAGGCTTCATCAGCGCCATTGAACTGGAGCGCCGCGAAGGCGCTTTGCAGGCCCAGCGTGCGCTGCTGGACCAGGCACGCGCCAACGCCAGCGTGCAAGGCAACCTGGCCGGCTACGCGGCGCTGACGGCCACCACCTCGGGCGTTGTCACGGCGGTGGATGCCGAAGTGGGCACCGTGCTGGCCGCTGGCACGCCCGTGCTCAGGCTGGCCCATGACGGCCCCCGCGACGCCGTGTTTGCCGTGCCCGAAGACGCCGCGCCGGCCACGCGTGCGCTGCTGGGCAAGGCGGGCGCCATCCGCGTGCGCGCCTGGGGCAGCACTGAAACGATTGCCGCCACGGTGCGCGAAGTAGCCGCCGCGGCCGACCCGGCCACACGCACTTTCCTGGTCAAGGCCGACGTGGGCAACGCGAGCGTGCAACTGGGCCAGACCTTGACCATCATCATTGACGTGCCCAGCCGCACCGCAGCCGCCAAGCTGCCCTTGACGGCAGTCATGAACCAGCAGGGCCAGACCGCCGTGTGGCTGCTGGACCGCAGCACCATGACGTTGAAGATGCAGCCCGTGGTGGTGGCCGGCGCTGACGGCAACGCGGTGCTGGTTGCAGAGGGCCTCAGCCCCGGCCAAACCGTGGTCACGGCCGGTGTGCACACTTTGACGGCGGGCCAAAAGGTCAAGCTCTATGACGCCGCAGCCACGGTAGGCACGGCACCGGCTCTGGCCAGTGCGTCCGCCGCCGCTAGCCGCTAAAGAGCAGAGCCCCACTATGAGCCACTCTGCCAGCGAACCCACGCCTTCGCGCTTCAACATCTCGCGCTGGGCGCTGGAGCATCCGGCCCTCACGCGCTACCTGATGGTGGTGCTGATGGTGCTGGGCTTTGCCGCCTACTTTCAGCTGGGCCAGGACGAAGACCCGCCCTTCACGTTCAGGGCCATGGTGGTGCAGGCCTTCTGGCCCGGCGCCAGCGCGCAGCAGATGGCAGAGCAGGTCACCGACAAGCTGGAAAAGACGCTGCAAGAAGTGCCGCACGCCGACAAGATCCGCTCTTACACCAAGCCGGGTGAATCCTTCACCATCTTGCAGTTGAAAGACTCGGCGCCGCCCAAGGACGTGACGGGCAGTTGGTACCAGGCACGCAAGCGTGTGGGCGACATGCGCAACACCTTGCCAGCCGGTGTCATCGGCCCCGTCTTCAACGACGATTTCGGCGACGTCTACGGCTCCATCTTTGCCCTCGCGGCCGACGGTTTCACGCGCGAAGAACTGCGTGTGCAGGCTGAAGCCTTGCGCCAAAAATTGCTCAGCGTGCCCGACGTGGCCAAGGTGGAAATCTTTGGCGCGCAGGCTGAAAAAGTCTTCATAGAAATTTCGCAAAAACGCCTGGCCCAACTGGGCCTGGACATGAACCAGGTCATCGCACAAATCGGCGCCCAAAACGCCGTTGAAGGTGCAGGCCTGCTCAACGCCGGCAGCGAGAACTTGCAGGTGCGTGTGGCCGGCCAGTTCAATTCGGTGGATGAGCTCAAACGCTTCCCTATTCGCGCCATCAACACCAGCACTGGCGTGGCCAGCAGCATCAAGCTGGGCGACATCGCCGACGTGCGGCGCGACTACGTCGACCCGCCCACGGTCAAGGTGCGCCACCAGGGCCAGGATGTGGTGGCACTGGGCGTGTCCATGGCCAAGGGCGGCGACATCATTGCGCTGGGCCACGCGCTGGAAGCCACCATGAAACAGGTGGAAGCCGAGTTGCCTGCGGGCATCAGCGTCAGCCGCATTCAAGACCAGCCCAAGGCCGTGAGCCGTTCAGTCGGTGAATTTGTGCGCGTGCTGATCGAAGCCGTGTTCATCGTGCTCGCTGTCAGCTTCATTGCACTGGGTCTGCACTTTAAGCCGCTGCGCGTGGATATCTGGCCCGGCATGGTGGTGGGCATCACCATTCCGCTGGTGCTGGCCATCACCTTTGTGACCATGTTCTATTGGGGCGTGGGCCTGCACAAGATCAGCCTGGGCAGCCTCATCATCGCGCTGGGCTTGCTGGTGGACGACGCCATCATTGCCGTCGAGATGATGGTGCGCAAGCTCGAAGAGGGCTACGACAAGATGCGCGCCGCCACCTTCGCGTACGACGTGACGGCGATGCCCATGCTCACCGGCACGCTCATCACGGCGGCCGGCTTTTTGCCCATAGGCTTGGCCAAGAGCGTGACGGGTGAGTACACCTTCGCCATCTTCGCCGTGACCTCGGCGGCGCTGGTCATTTCCTGGCTGGTGTCGGTCTACTTTGTGCCTTACTTGGGCGCCTGGTTGCTGCACACACGCAGCAAGGTGGCGGGCCAAGCCGGCAATGGCGACGAGCCGCACGAGCT
>JANNEX010000800.1:0-1837 GCA_031379155.1 Rubrivivax sp. | reverse complement strand
CCACGCGTTGGCGCGCGATGCTGAGCTGGTGGTGTTTGATGAACGCGGCGCGGGCAACGGCCTGCTGCTGCCTGCGGGGCCACTGCGTGAAGCCCTGCCGCAGGCCACCGCGCAGCATCAGCGCGTGCTTTACACGCACGGGCAATCCAGCACCGCGCTGCCGGGCGCCATGGCCAGTCGCCGCCTGGGCCAGGCTTGGCCGCTGGCCGCCTGGGCTGTGGGCCTGAGCAGCGCGGCAGTGCCGCTGCAAAGCCTGCACGGGCGGCGCGGGCCTGATGGGCGGTTATTGCTGGCCGTGGCCGGCATCGCCGCGCCGCAGAAGTTTTTTGGCATGCTGCAAGCAGCCGGCCTGAGCGTCGAGCCTTGCCCCCTGCCCGACCACCATGCGTATGCCGCCCTGCCCTGGCCCGCAGACACGGCCGATGTCATCACGACAGAAAAGGACGCCATCAAACTGGCCACACTGCCCGCCGTGGGCATCGGCCAGGGCAAGGGCACAGACACTGGCCGCACGCGCATCTGGGTCGTGCCGCTAGACTTGCAATTGCCCGCCGCCCTGGTGGCCGACTTGCTGACCCTGCTCTTCCCCAACCGCACCCCATGAGCCTAGACAACCGACTCATCAATCTGCTGGTCTGCCCCGTCTGCAAGGGCCCCTTGCACATGCAGCGCGACGCCGAACAGCGGCCCCTGGCGCTGGCCTGCCCGGCCGACCGGCTGGCCTTCCCCATCCGCGACGGGATACCGGTGATGCTGGAAAGCGAAGCGCTGCCTTTGGACGAAACACAGCCTAACCCTTGAAGTCAGCGGTGCAATTCACGGTGCTCATTCCAGCGCGTTTGGCGTCTTCACGACTGCCCGACAAACCTCTGGCCGACATCGCCGGCAAACCCATGGTCGTGCACGTGGCCCAGCGCGCCGCACTCAGCGGTGCCGCACGTGTGGTGGTGGCTTGCGACGACGACCGCATTGCCCAGGCCTGCGCTGCGCACGGTGTGGCCAGCGTGCTGACGCGCGCTAACCACGTCAGTGGCAGCGACCGCCTGGCCCAGGCCTGCGAACTGCTGGGCCTGGACGGCGACGACCGCGTCGTCAACGTGCAAGGCGACGAGCCCCTGATAGCCCCCGAGCTGGTGCGCCAGGTGGCGCTGATGCTGGACCAACGCCCTGACTGCGTCATGAGCACCGCCGCCCACCCCATTACCGAACTGGCCGACTACCTCAACCCCAACTTCGTGAAGGTGGTGCTGGACGCCACCCACAAGGCCTTGTACTTCAGCCGCGCGCCTATTCCCTGGTGGCGCGATGGTGCCGTCGCTGGCGCAGCGCAATTGCCGCTGTCCCCGGCGCCACTGCGCCACCTGGGCCTTTACGCTTACCGTGCCGGCTTCTTGCGCGGCTTCCCTGCTCTGAGCGCTGCGCCCATGGAAGACACCGAAGCGCTGGAGCAGCTGCGCGTGCTGTGGCACGGCCATCACATTGCCGTGCACTTGGCATCACACGGCCCGGGCCCTGGTGTGGATACGCCGGCCGATTTGGAGCGCGTTCGCGCCTTGTTTGCTGCCAGTGCGCAGCCGCTTTGACGCGCAGGGGCGCGGGCACTTTTGACCACCAGCGCGCAGGCGCTTTGGGCAGCGAGCGCGCGTGATAATCTTGAAGCGAGACAAGCGCGGGCGCACGGCCCACGCCGCACAGGCCTACAAAATCCAAGGAACCCGATGAGACTGATCCTCCTGGGCGCACCTGGCGCCGGCAAAGGCACACAAGCTACCTTCATCTGCCAGCGCCTGGGCATCCCGCAAATCAGCACCGGCGACATGCTGCGCGCGGCCGTCAA
>JANNEX010000794.1:0-5472 GCA_031379155.1 Rubrivivax sp. | reverse complement strand
CAGCGGCCGCACGGCGATGCGCAGCACGCCATGCCCCGCCGCGTGCGGGCGCGACAGCACCAGGCGCTGCCAGGTGTTGTCGGCTTGGGCCTGGACCAAAAGCTGGAGGAAATGTTGTCGAGGGGTAAGGGCGATGTCGGTAGGCACAGGCCGATTGTCAGCCCAGCCACGTGAGGGCTCAGCAAGACGCCGCCGCGAAGGAGATCTGACCTCAAAAGCTGGCCCTGGTCTTGACGAGAAACTGGACCTTCTTGATGTCAGACGTGGCATTGACCGGAAACGCGATGTCAATGTGCAGCACGTTGCTGAAGGCCGACCTTGCGCTGACGATGCGAAGTCCGAACCCTGTATTGCCAAGCCAGCCAGGGTTGTTCGCGTTGCTGTTGTCGCCGCCCCAGGCGCGGCCCACATCGACAAAGGCCGCGCCGCCCACCCGCAGCAGGCGCCAGACATACAGGTCGGTATAGAAGCGCTCTTCGACAGTGAACAGTGCCCGCCGCGAGCCGGCCTGGTAGCGCAGCGGGTAACCGCGCAAACCGTTGTCTCCGCCCAGCAGCAGAAGATCATCGGCGGCGGGGCGCGTCAGCATGTCGGCAGAGGCGCCGGCGTAGAAGAGCCAGCGCGGCGATTGCGGCACGTAGTAGCGCAGTTGCGCCCCCAGCTTTTGCCGTTGGCTCTGGCCATCGAAGTAGTGCGCAGACAGCTGCGCTGCAAGGGTCAGCGTCTGGTCTGATGAAGGCTCGAAACCGCGACTGAAGGTGCCTGCGAACAAGAGCGCGTTGCGACTTGAGCCCAAGCCGGTGCTGGCATAACCCAACTGCAGCATGGATGCAAAACCAAGAGCAAAAAACTCGGGCCGTCCGATCAGGTTGCGGTTGAGCTCACGCTCGTAGCGGTCTTCGATCACTTCGTAGCGCAAGAAGGGTGAGACCAGCTTTTGGTCGCTTGGCAAGCTCGCAGGCGGCGCCAGGCCGGGGCCTAATGCATAACGGTCTTCCAGCCACTGCACACCTGCTGAGTAGCGGTGTACCCAGCCATCCACCAGGCCCTGCGACAGGCCGCCAAACAACTCTGCCTGCTTTTGCCGGTGGCGGTACTGGGCGGCGATCTGGCCCGCGTTGTAGAGCGCATCGACGCGGTCATCGTCGGTTGCCGTGAAACCCGCAGCCCAGCGCGCGTCCAGCGCATAAAAAGGGCGCACGGCTTCGATGTCCTGTCGCTTGCCGTCGCTGTTGGAAGCGTGGCTGTAGCCCAGCGTCACCCAACTGCCGAAGGCCTTTCGGTTGAAGACTGAGACGCTGCTGCTGGTGCGATCGACGTTTTTGGACCGACCCAGGGACAGCGTGGTGCCCGTGCCCAGCAGGTTGTATTCGCGCAGAGCCACGCCGCCGGAGTTGGCGCCACCTTGCCGGCCGGCACTGAAGCCGGGGTCGAGCGACCAGGTGTCGCGCGTCATGACTTCAATGTCGACCACGCCATCTTTGAACGCCAAGACGCGGATTTGCACGTCGTAGAGATAGCGGTTGCCGCGCAGCAGACGCTCGGTTTCCTCGAGCACGCGCACGCTCAACAGCTCGCCCGATTTGAAGAGCAGCGCACGCTCAATCACCTCGGGTCGCGTCTGGATGTGCAACTGGTTGGCCCAGCGGAACAGCGCCTTGTCCTCGCGTGGATCGCTGAGGTCAAAGATGTTCTGCTGCGAGATTCGGATCTCTCCGATGCGCGCACCTGCCGTTTCAAGCTCGGCCAGTGTGGGCAGCGGCGACGCCGTGTCCTGCGAAGTGGCGGCGGTGCTGAACAAGAGCCCCAAGACGAACAGAGCCGCCCACCCAAGCGCCAGGCAAGCCAGCAGCGGCGACGCAGTGCCGGCCCTTGCCGGCTGGCGCCTCCGATCAAGGTCATCCGCAGACCGATCAGCGGCAGGCGCAGTTGAACGCATCGTCATGGCTCACGCATAGTATCGATGGCAAACCGATGCACCGCCTGGGCCCCATCACTCATCAGTCTGAACAAGGGCAAGCGCGCGCACGTGGCGCAACAGCTACACACCATGTCCCTACAACACATGGCTGTCAAGTCGACACATCGACGACACATCGTTGTCGACGATGGTGCAGATCTGGCGCCATGCGGTTCTATCCGATGCCGGTGGCACCCGCCGAATCGACAGCGTGCCAACTTGCCCACCTACCGAGCCGCCGCCCACCACCCGGCCACGAACCGGGGTGCCAGGAAGTCGCAAAAGCTTTTCACCTTGCTGGGCAGCAGCTTGGGCGACGGGAACACGGCGTGCACTTCTTGCACCGGCAGGGTCCACTTGTCGAGCAGCGGCAGCAGGCTGCCCGACTGCAAGGCTTCGTGCGCCACATAACGTGGCAACAGAGCCACGCCCAGGCCGCCCAACGCGGCCGACAGCAGCGCCGTCAGGTTGTTGCTGCGCAGCGGGCCATGCACGGCCACGGCTTGCGTGCTGCCGTCTGCACCGGTGAAGTGCCAGCGCTCGTCGCCCTGCACGGTGCTGTAGACCAGTGCGGCGTGCTGTGTCAAATCGTCGGGCTTGCGCGGCTTGGGGTGCGCGGCCAAATAGGCGGGCGAAGCCACCAGCACCCAAGGGTTGGTGCCCAGGTAGCGTGCACCCAATTGTGAATTGGCCAGGCGGCCCATGCGCACGGCCACGTCCATGCCCTGCTCCACCAGGTTGACGTAGCGGTCTTCGAAGCTCAGCTCAACTTGCAGTTCAGGATGCTGCTGCATGAATTCCAGCACCAGAGGCGTCAGCACACGGCGGCCAAAGGCCACGCTGGTGCTGATGCGCAAAGCGCCGCCCAGGCGCGCTTGCATCAGCAGCGCCAGGTTGTCGGCGTCGTCAATGTCGCGCGCGATGGCCTTGCATTTGTCGTAGTAGGCCGCACCCACTTCGGTGGGCGTGACACCGCGTGTGCTGCGATGCAAGAGCCGCGCGCCCAGGCGCTTTTCCAGCGCCGCGACGTGTTTGGTGGCGGTGGGCTGGGTGATGCCCAGGCCGGCGCTGGCTTTGCTGAAGCTGCCGGTTTCTACGACGCGGATGAACAGGCGCAAGCCGGTGACGGTGTCCATCGGCGGCACTGTAGCGCCCCGCAAGGCTGCGGGGTGCCCTCACAACTCAGATCAGTAGCGGTAGGTCGAACGCCCCGTCACCGCGTCAATGCGCCAAGAAGCGCCCTTGGCTTTGGCCGCGCCCACGTCATTGGCCACCTCAAGCAGGTCTTTGCGGCCGTTGGACAGGGCCTTGGCGCGCGCGATGATGTCGTCGGGCGCGGTGCTCTTGCTGGGCAGGGTTTCGACATCGGTGCCCATGCTCTTTTGGATGCTGGCAGCGGCCAGCAGCAGCAGCGGGTCTTTGCGCGCGTCGCCCAACGCCACCAGGCGGTTGATGAGGTCGAGCTGCTGCACGACGGCAGGCGACATGGCCTTTTCGTCTTGCGCAAAAGCGATATTGGCGTTGAGGGCCAGCACGGCGGCGGCGGCCAATGTGAACAAGCGGGTCTTCATGAAAAGCTCCTTGGGGTTAAGGCCGCCGTGGGTGGTGGGCAAGGCTGAGTGGCGGCTACACGGGCTTACGCCGCGCAGCGCCGCGCAAAGGCTCAAGGCTGTTCAATCAATCGCTGCCGCCGCGCCAGCGCGCCACGTCCAGCGCGCTGATGGGAGGGGCCGCCGCGCCCCAGCTGCGGCGCAGATAGGTGGCCACTGCCGCCATCTCTTCTTCGCTCAGCACGTGGGCAAAAGGCGGCATGCCATAGGGCCGTGGGTTGGCTGCAGTGACGGCACCAAAGCCGCCCAGGGCGATGGCGCGCACCAGGTTGGCGGGCGGATCGAGCACGACCATGCGGTTGCCGGCCAGGGGCGGGATGACACGCTGGCCGTTGGCCAGGGCACCACCTTCGCCCTGGGTGCCGTGGCAGGCGGCGCAGTGGTCCGCGTAGAGCGTGGCGCCTTGCCGCACGCGGCGTGTCAAGTCGGGCGTGTCGGCCACCGCCACGGCAGCACGCGCCGGCTCTTGCGGCAGCGACTTCAAGTACATCGCCATGGCCAGCAAGTCGCTCTCAGGCAAGTGCTGGGTGCTTTGCATCACCACGTCAGCCATGGGCCCGATGACACAGCCGCTGGCGCTGCTGCCGCCGCGCAACAGGGCCACGATGTCGGGCAGCGGCCAGTGCGCCACGCCAGCTTCTTCTGGGCGCGTCAATGCCGGCGCATACCAATTCCGGGTGGGGATCAAACCACCGCCAAAGCCAGCGCTGGCCATGCCTCCCAGTGCATTGCGCCCACCGTGACAGGCCACGCAGTGGGCAGCGCCGTTGATCAGGTAAGCGCCGCGGTTCCACGCCGCACTTTGCTGTGGGTTGTCTAACCACTCACCTGAGCGGAAGAAAAGCGCGCGCCACACCGCCAGCGCGACCTGGCTGCCGTAGGGCCACGCCAGTTCGTGGGCGCGCGCGGCTTGCGTCACGGGCGGCACGGTGCGCAGCCAGGCATAGAGCGCGTCGCTGTCGGCGCGCGTGATGCGCGTGGTTTCTGTGTAGGGGAAAGCGGGCACCAGGCGCCGCCCGTCAAAGCCGCGGCCCTGGTGCAGCGCGCGCCAGAAGTGGCCGGCACTCCAGCGGCCCAGGCCGGTGCTGTCGTCGGGTGTCAGGTTGCCGGCATAGACGGTGCCAAAGGGCGTGCTGATGGCGCGGCCACCGGCATAGGGCTGGCCACCGCGTGCGGTGTGGCAAGT
This sequence comes from Rubrivivax sp., assembly GCA_031379155.1. Taxonomy (GTDB): domain Bacteria; phylum Pseudomonadota; class Gammaproteobacteria; order Burkholderiales; family Burkholderiaceae_C; genus Rubrivivax. The sequence goes on along the minus strand of JANNEX010000794.1, from coordinate 716 downwards.
GGCGCAGTTGCCGGCCAGGGCCAGGATGCGGCCGCGTTCCAGTTGCCCGGGCGTGACGGGGCTGGGCGCAGCGGACTCGACAGGGGGTGCAGCGTCCCACCAGGCCAGTGCGGCGGCGGCCAAGCCGGCGGCCGTCAACACGAGCAACAGGACACGCGACAGGGCTCGGGTCATGGCACGCTGCCGCAGGCCAAAGGCAATGCCACTGATGCAGCCGCGCCGGGCTTGCCGCCCATGGGCACCACCTGGCTGGCCAGCCAGGCGCTGACTGCGGTGATGTCGCCGCCGCTCAGCCGTTGCGCCACTTGCGCCATGCAGTCGGGCGCTTGCGCTTTGCGCTGGCCATGCACCCAAGCGCCCAGCTGGCCCACCAGATAGTCACGCGGCAAGCCCAGCAGGCCTGGCGTGTTGGGCAGCACACCCATCAGCGCGGCGCCATGGCAGGCGCTGCAAGCCGGCACTTGTTTGACCACGTCACCGTGCAGCGCCAGTTGCTGGCCACGCTGCAACACGGCGGCACTGTCATGCGCTGCTGGCGGTGTGGCATAGGGCAAGTCCAGGGCCGCAAAGTAGCCGGCAATCTCTTGCAGATAGGCCTTGGGCAGCGGGTCTACCAGCGCCACCATGGGGCCGTAGTGGCGGCGGCCATCGCGGAAGTTTTGCAGTTGGTTGAAGAGATAGCCTGCCGGTTTGCCGGCAAGGCGCGGGCGATAGCC
>JANNEX010000410.1:0-2763 GCA_031379155.1 Rubrivivax sp. | reverse complement strand
TACCACGACGTGGCCGAGCGCCTGCGCCAGCAGATTTTTGCGCGAGAACTTGAACCCGGCAGCTGGATAGATGAGCTCAAGCTGGCCGGCGAATACGGCATCAGCCGCACGCCCATGCGTGAGGCGCTGAAGGTGCTGGCGGTGGAAGGCCTGGTGACCATGAAGCTGCGCCGCGGCGCCTACGTGACCGAGATGTCGCGCGACGACGTGGCCCAGGTCTACCACCTGTTGGCGCTGCTTGAGAGTGACGCAGCCGCACAAGTGGCCAAGCGCGCGACACCGGTCCAGCGCGCCGAGCTGGCTGAGCTGCACCACAAACTGGAGAAACAGGCGCGCCAGCGTGATGCGTTTTTCAAACTCAACGAACAGTTCCACATGGCGCTGCTGGACATGGCCGGCAACCGCTGGGCCATGCAGGTGGTGGCCGACCTGCGCAAGGTGATGAAGCTCAACCGCCACCACTCGCTGTTCAAGCAAGGCCGGCTGGCCGAGTCGCTGGCCGAGCACCGCGCTTTGATGCAGGCCATTGAGGCCCAGGACGCCGTGGCCACAGCGCGCTTGATGAAGGCACACTTCAAGAGCGGGCTGAACGCCGCTGCTTGAAGCGCACGCGACTGCAGCGCCGCCGCTTCAGGGCCAGATGCCTGCGGCCAGCGCTTGAAAGTCCGTGGCGTCTTGCCAGCCCGGGCAGGCAATCTGCGCGGGCAGATTGCTGTAGCGGTGCAACAGCAACAGGCGCATCAAGCTCAGGCGCAGGTTGTCGTCCAGCACCGCGCCATAACCATCCATGAAAGCCGCGCAGCGCTCCGCGTAGCCGGCCGCCAGGAAGCACAGCGGGCCCAGCCAGTCGTATTCACGCGCACCCACCAAGCCGTCACCAAAGTCGTACATGCCCACCAACTTGCCGCCCTGGGCCAGCAGGTTCATGGGTGTGTACTCACCGGTGAGGATCACCATTGGGCCGTTAGGCAGCGGGCCCTGCACAAAGCCGTCCAGTTGCGCCAGCAACCGCGCAGGCAACCCTGTGCGTAGCTGGCGGCTGTGGCAGCGGCTGCGTTGCTGCTGGAAGAAGTCGCTCCAGGGCGGCGCAAGCGCGGCCATGTTTTCCACGGGCAAGGCATGCACTTGCGCCACCAGGCGGCCCAGTTGCAGCAGCAGTTGGCACTTGTGCGTTTCATCCAGCGCGGGCCAGACATGGGTCAACACCTGTCCGGGCAATTGCGACATCACCAGGTAAGGCCAGCCTTCGTGTTCACCGCTGGCCAGCAGGGCCGGCGTGGGCAGGTTCAGGCGGCCATGCAGACGCGGCAACAGCGCCTGCTCGAAGGCGAAGTGGTCGCGCAGAAAAGGTGGGTAGAGCTTGATGGCCAGTTGCTGGCCCACCAGCGCCACCAGCGCGCTGCCGTCCGTCATCTGGCGCACAGGCCCGCTGCTGTGGCGTGCGGCGATGGCGGCCAGCGCGTCGCGCCACAAAGCGGGCTGGTCGTGCAGGGCGTCGAAGTCGGCCCAGGCGGTAACAGGCGGCAGCGCCATGCCCTTGTCCAGCGGCGGGTTCAAACCCTTGGCCACCATCAGCGCCCGCTGTAATCGATGAAGCCCTTGTTGATGGTGTTGATCTTGCGCGTCAGCCGAAAGACGCCAAAACCGTCGCGGCTGCCCTGGTTGTTGGAGTTGCCTTCGATCGTGGTGATGAAACCGCCGTGCACTGACTCGACGATGCCGGTGTGGCCCGTGCCCTGGCTGAAGGCCATGATGAAGATCATTCCGGGCGTCACCAACTCTGGCTTGCTGGTGGCTCGGGAGCCGCTGATTTGGCTGATGCCAGCGTCCCTGGCGCGGTTCCAGTGGTCCTGGCAGCCGGCGGTCTTGATCACGCGGTTCTTGCGGCCAAGTTTCTTGGCTGCTTCGTCAAAGCTCCAGTACAGAAAACAGGCACACCAGGAGAATCCATCGGCGCCGGCCTTGAGCCTGAGGCCGGTGCGAATCTGGTACTCGTCGACACGCGGGCCGCGGTTGGCCGGTGGTCGAACCTCACGCACCTGCGCCGCTTCTTCGGCCTGGGCGATGGCCAGCGCCGCAGCCAGCAGTTCGTCGCCGGTCTCGGTGGTGACGGGCACGCTGTCGACGCCGAACAAGATTTCCCAGGCGACGCTGCCGATTTCGCCGTCGGTCTTCAGCGGTGTGCCCTGGCTGTCGACATTGCGCGCCTGGAACATCATCACCACCTGCGTCATCTTGGGCCCGAAGTTCGGGTTGTCCTCGGCAAGCTTTTGCTCGCCGCTCAGGCCCAGCGCTTCGTTGAGCCTGGCCTTGAGGGCCATGACAATGGCGCCGTTGCGTTCGCCGGCCTTGATGATTCGCCCCGGGAATTGCATATGCAGTCCTGTTCAGTGGGTGATGGATGGAATCGCAAGTGTCCTGCGCCGGCAAAAAAAAGCCAATACCGAATCAACAGGATGACAGCGGCACACGCACGCGCTGAGGCAGGCGGCGCCGGCCGCGCTGTGGCCTGGCCGCGCACAAAAAGGCCACCTCGAGGGTGGCCTTCGGACAAACAAGCGCTGACGATGTCTAGCGCTGCGCGATCGGCACCACCTGCCGCGCCACCGACCCCACAAACAACTGCCGTGGCCGGCCGATCTTGTATTCGGGGTCGCCAATCATTTCGTTGAGTTGCGCTATCCAGCCCACCGTGCGCGCCAGCGCAAAGATGGCGGTGAACAAACTGACCGGGATGCCCAGCGCGCGCTGCACGATGCCGCT
>JANNEX010000766.1:0-9686 GCA_031379155.1 Rubrivivax sp. | reverse complement strand
GAAGAACAGGCCCGTGTCCTTGATCTCGCGGTTGAGCTGTTCGCGCGTGACACCGGCTTGCACCGTCACCGTCAAGTCGTCGCCATTCACCGCCAGGATTTTGTCCATGCGCGACACGTCAACGCTGACGCCACCTTGCACGGCCAGCAAGTGGCCTTCGAGCGAGCTGCCGGTGCCAAAAGGAATCACCGGCACCGCATGTTCGTGGGCCAGTTTGACGACCAGGATGACATCGTCATTGCTCTGGCAAAACACCACCGCTTCGGGCGGCGCGGCGTCGTAGACCGACTCGCCGCGGCCGTGCTGTTCGCGCACCGAAGCGGCAGTGCTGAAGCGTTCGCCAAAGTGCGCGCGCAGGGCGGCCAGCATGCTGGCGGGCAAGGCGCGCAGTGCTTGGGGTGGCAAGACGTGGCTGGGCAAGGCTGCGTTCATGGGGTGAATCCTTGGGCTCGTGTGCACATCGTAGCGAGGTCGGCCAGGCCTGCGATGCTCCAATAGCGCACTTCAGCAACAACCGGCTCAACCGGCAACACCATGTCCAACCGCCTGACACAGATCGCCACCCGCACCGGAGACGACGGCAGCACGGGGCTGGGCGACGGCAGCCGCGTGCCCAAGAGCCACCTGCGGGTGGCCGCCATGGGCGATGTGGATGAGCTCAATTCCGGCCTGGGTGTGCTGCTGGCCGAAGCACTGCCAGCCGACGTGCGTGAGCTGCTGGTGGTCATCCAGCACGAGCTGTTCAACCTGGGCGGCGAGCTGTCCATCCCTGGCTACACGCTGCTCAAGGCTGACGCGGTGCTGCGCCTGGACGAAGCGCTGGCGCACTACAACGCAGCGCTGCCACGCCTGAAGGAATTCATCCTGCCGGCCGGCACGCGCAGCGCCGCACTGGCGCATGTCAGCCGCACGGTGGCGCGGCGCGCTGAACGCGCGCTGGTGGCGTTGGCCGCCACCGAGCCCATCAACGAAGCGCCGCGCCAATACCTGAACCGGCTGAGCGACCTGATGTTTGTGCTGGCGCGTGTGCTCAACCGCGCCAACTTGGACGGGCTGGGCGGCGACGATGTGTACTGGCACAGCGAGCGGCTGGCCCGCGACGAGGGCTGATGCCAGCCCGGCCGGGTGACGGGCGGGTGACGGGCGGGTGACAACAGCGCTGGCGGCTTGGGTGGTTTGGCCGCAGCGCCCCTCAAGCCTTGGTGCGGCCCAGCCCCAGGGCCACGGCTTCGTTCAGCGTCATGCCAGCACCCTCCAGCCGCAAGGCTTCAAAACGCACCGCGCCCAGCGCCTGGCGCAGCCAGCGGCGCGTGGGGCGCACGTCGCGTTCAAGTTCGCGGTAAAAAGCGCCGAAGTGTTTTTGCCAATGGGCCACGGCAAAGCCCTGCAAGCGCGCGGCTTCTTCAGGGGGCCCCGCGAAAGCCAGGCCGCCGGGCAGCAGCACCAAGGCGTCGGCCACATAGGCCAGGCGTTTGTGTTCCCAGGCACCTTGCAAGCAGCGCCTGAAAGCGGCCAGCGCCGTGTCGGCCTGGCGCAGCCGTATCGACACGCGGCCCAGTTGCCACGCGGCCATGATGGCGCCCGTGGCATGGCGTTCTTGGTCGGCCACACTCTCGCAAGCGGCCAGCGCCGTGGCCGCTTCGTGCAGCCGGCCCTGTGCGATCCAGCAAGTGGCGCGGTCCATCAGCCCACTGTAGGCATTGCGCCGGTGGCCCAGCTTTTCCCACAGCGTTTGCACCTGTAGCGCCAGCGCTTCGCCGGCCACATGGTCGTCATGGCGGTTGACGGTGACCAGGAATTGCATGCGCAGTGCCAGGCCTTGGGCTTCCAGGTCACCCGCCTGACGCGCCAGCAACAAGGCTTCAGTCAACGACGCGTCGACACCGCTTTGGTCCTGGTCGGAAAACAGCAAGGCATGGGAGCGCCGCAACAGCGCCTGGGCGCGGCGGCGCGGGTCGTTGGCCAACAGCAAGGCGGCGTCGGCCTGAGCCAGTGCCTCAGCGGATGCGCCGGCCAGCGCGTTGGAAAAGCACAGCAGCAGCAGTGCCTCACACCGGTGATGGGCGCCGGGCACTGCAGCCAGCGCGCTGTTCAAGGCCAGCGCCACGGCGTGCGGCAGGCCGGCGCGCATGTCAACTTCCCAGTGCCGGCGCAGCGTGGCCGCCAACTCGATGGCCTGTGCGCAAGCCTGCGGCCCGTCTGCCGCGGCACCCAGGATGGCGGCGTAAACCTGCGCCAGTTCGGTCTCAGTCTCATCAATGGCCTGATAGCCGCGCGCCGCCTGGCGCTGGCCAAATTCAATCAACCAGCGACGCAGGCGCTCACGCGCCAGTGCCAGGGCGGCGCCATCGCTACGCTCGACGACAAATTCGCGCACCGGCTGCAGCAACACATAGCGCGGTGAGCCGCTGACGTCTTTGTGCGCTACCACCAGTGATTGGTCGCGCAGTTGCTCCAGCTTTTCGCGCGTGGTGTGTGCGTCCAGTTCAGCCACGGCAGCCACGGTTTCGCAAGCGGCGGGTGCGGCAAAGGCCGACAAGGCCTGCATCACCGGCACCAGCGACGGGTTCAGTTGCTGCCAACTCCAGGCCACCACATGGCGCATGGACGCATGGCGCTGCGCCATGGCGGGGACCGCGCGGTCGCGCGCCAGCAAGTCCAGCATGGGCGCGCGGCCTTGCACCAGCAAAGCCAGCAGGGCCTGCGGCGAAAGGCTGCGCATGCGCGAGGCAGCCAGTTCGATGGCCAAGGGCATGCCGGCCAGCAGGTGCACCAATTCAACCACCGCACGGGCCTGCGTGGGCCCCAGCACAAAGTCAGGCGCCACTGCGCGGGCACGGTCGACAAACAGCGCCACGGCGGGCGGGCCGGCCAGCGCATCGTCGTGCAGCGGCGCTTGGCCATCGGCGTGCACGGCCGCGTCCGGCAGCGGCAGGCCTGCCAGCTCAAATACCTGTTCGCCCGCCAGACCCAGGCGTTGCCTGGAGGTGATCAGCAGATGCAGTGTGGCGGTGTCCGTCAGCAGTTGCAGCAGCACAGCGTCGGCCACCCCGACGAGCTGCTCGTAGTTGTCCAACACCAGCAGCGTGTGCTGGCCGGCCAGCACGCGGGCGATGCCGGTTAACGGTTCGCGTCCCACCACCTGCAAGGCGCTGGCCATGGCGTCCAGGGCGCGCGTCGCGTCGCCGCAGTCCACCAATGAGACGAAGACGACCTGGTCGAAGGCGCGGCCGGGGTCCTGCGGTGCCCAGGCCACGGGGTCTTTGAGTGCGCGCGAAGCTTCTACGGCCAGCCGCGTCTTGCCGCTGCCGCCTGCCCCAAAAACGGTGACCAGGCGCTGGTGTCGCACCAGTTCACGCAGCCGCGTGGCATTGATCTCGGTGCCATAAAGGCGCGTCCAAAAGGCCGGAAACTGGCCCGGCGCTGGCGCCGATTGCGTGGTCCGCGCCGCTGCGCCAGACAGTGGCAGCCGAGGCATGCTTTCAAGCCTGTGGGCCAGCGCGCTGAGACGGCCGCGCGCTTCAATCACCCAGTTGTCGTAAAAGCCCGGCAGCAGCTCGCCACGGTAGGCCTGTTCAGCCTGTTCCCAGTTGCCGTTGCGCAGGTGCCGCTCAAAGTTTCGTGCGTCGCATTCCAGCGTGCCGGGCACAAGGCGCAGGGCCAGGCGGTCGGCCTCAATCACGGTCACGCCGCTGCCTGATTCCAGCACGCGCTTGAGCGTGGACAAGACCTGGCGCAAGCGGTTGCGGCCGACGTCCAGCGCCACGCCCGGCCACAGCATGTCGACGAGTTCTTCGCGCGGGTGCATGCGGTCTGGCGCCAGCGCCAGGCGCGCCAGCAATTGCACCGCAGCGCGCGAAGGCCAGTGCGTCAGGCTGCGGCCATGGCCATGTGCTTCGATGGCACCCAGCAGGCGCACCGACCAGCGCACCGGATGGGCGGTCTCAGCGCCAGCGTGTGCGCTTCGCAGGGCCAAAGAGTCGGTACTGTTGGGGCTCAAAGGCTCAAGGGCTCAACGGCACAGCGATGCACAGCTTGATGAGATCAGGGGCCGGCCTTGGCCAGCTCTGAGTGTGCGTGGTTCAGCCACAGCTTGAGGCGCTGACGCTCCATCAGACCCAGGCCCGGTCCTTCGCTGCCGGTGACGTGGCGCGCGGCCCAAAAGCTGGCATTGCTGGCATCGATTTTTTGCATCACCGCGTCGTGCAGCCGCCGGATGTGCACGGTGGTGGCACCCAGCGCCTGCGCGCGTTCGAGCTGGCCCGAGTGTTCAAGCATGGCAAAGTCGTCGCCGCGCAATTCGTTGCACACCAGCACGTACTGCAAGCGCTGGCCAAAGCGGTCGAGCAGGCGTTGCAAGAGGTCCACCGAATCGCGCCCGGCGTCCATGACATGCCAGTACTGCAAGGTGATGCCTGAGAGCTCGGCCATGTCGAGCACGCCCGACTCGTCCATCCAGCGCACCAGCGGCTCGTGCGTCTGCGCCGCCAGGTCCACCAGCACACGGCGGCCGGGTTGCTCGACCGCGCTTTCGATGATGTGGTCCAGCGCCTCATAACGGTCCACCAGCACGGGGCTGGCGTAGCCGGCGTAAAAGCGCATCAGCGCGCCGTGTGAACGGTCGGTGTCAAAGCCGACAAAGGGCAGTTTGTGGTCAATGAAATGCTGCGCCAGCAAGCGCGCCACCAGCGACTTGCCGACGCCGCCTTTTTCACCGCCTATGAGGTGAATCTTGGACGCCGGCTGCAAGTCGAGCGTAGGGACCAGGGTCGGGACTTCGGTCATGGCGGGCAGCCGCGCCAGGGCGTGGCGGTGAGTTAAGTGGAGGTCTTGCCTGACACGGGGCGCTGCCCCGTACCAGGGAAGTTGAGCGAGGGCCAATTCTGCATGGCCCGCGCGACGGCGGCGCTGTCGCTCATTCAAACGGGTAGCGCACGCCCAATTGCGCGCGCGCTTTGTCCATCCATCCCCGCGTGGCCACGCTGTCGGCGTGTCTCATCTGCGGGCTCTCAATCAGGCCGGCGCGCAGGCAGCGAATGGTCTCCGCTATTTCGCCTTCAAAGCCGTTCACGGCCAGCGGCGCGTTCAGCGCCACCGGCTCGTGGCCGTGGCGCGTCAATACCGCCTGCGTGGCGCGCGAAAAATTGGGCCCGACACGGATGTGGCCCAGCGCGCCCTGGATGCTCAGCCTGTTGTCTGACTGGCTGTCAAAGCCGCACATGAACTGCGCCACCAGGCCGGCGTCAAACACCAGCGTGCCCGCCACGCGCTGGTCCACACCCGTGGGCGCCAGGCGACCCTGCACTTGCACATCGACAGGCTCGGGGCACGCGCCCAAAGCCTGCTGCAACACCCAGCGTGTCATGCTCAGGTTGTAGACGCCCAGGTCAAGCAGCGCGCCGCCAGCCAGCGCGGGGTCAAACAAGCGGCTGTTGGCGTCGTAGGCCGTGGCAAAACAGAAGCTCGATTGCACGCCGTGCAGGGTGCCGATGGTGCCATCGCGCAGCCAGGCACCCACCTGCACGTAGATCGGCAGGAAGCGCGTCCACAGCGCTTCCATCAGGAAGCTGTTGTGTTGCCGGGCCAGCGCCACCAGCGCAGCACCTTGTGCGTGGTTGGGCACCAGCGGCTTTTCACACAGCACCGCCTTGCCGGCCCTCAGGCAAGCGGCCACGGCCTGCGCATGGGCGCTGTGTGGTGTGGCCACGTAGACGGCGTCCACGTCGGCTTGCGCCAACAGCGTGGCCAGGTCTTGGGTGACTTGCACGGCGCCCTGGCTGGGCACCGAGTACTGCGTCGCAAAAGCCTGCGTGCGCGCAGCGTCGCGGCCCTGCACCCACGTCAGTTGACCGTTAGGCAGGCTGGACAGCGCCTTGGCAAACGCATGCGCGATGCGGCCCGGGCCCACGATGGCCCAACGCACCGGCATGCTCACCGCTGCGCCAGTTCGCGGTGCAGCCAGGCGCGTGCCACGGCCCAGTCGCGCTTGACGGTGGCCAGGCTGATGTCCAGCGCCTGCGCCACCTCTTCGTTTTCAAGGCCGCCAAAGAAGCGCAGCTCAACGACCTTGGCGGCGCGTTTGTCGACTTCTTCAAAAGCCAGCAAGGCTTCGTGCACGGCCACCAGGTCACGGTCGGGTGGCGCGCCCAGTTGTTCCAGGCCCGACATCGTCACCGGCACCAGTTCAGCGTCGCGCTTGTTGGCGCGCCGCGCCATTTCGTGGTTGACCAGAATGCGCCGCATCATGGTGCTGGCCACGGCCAGAAAGTGGCTGCGGTTTTGCCACTGCGTGCGCGTTTGCTCGGCCATGCGAAACCAGGCTTCGTGTGCCAGGCTGGTGGCGCTTAGCGTGTGGCCGGGGTTTTCGCGCCGCAGGTGGTTGCGCGCGACGCGCTTCAACTCGTCGTACAGCAGCTCAAACAATTGCGACGACGCCTTGGGGTTGTCTGCGCCCAATTGGCTCAGCCACACGGTGACGTCGGATGGGTCGGGGCTGCTCATAGGGGTCGCACATTGTCCATGCAGGTGGGCATGGCGGCCTGAGTCAGATCACACATCTTGAGCACACACCTTGGTTCGGTAAGCACCTGGGTCAAGGGGTGGTGAAATAGCCCAACGCTGTCCTAGGAAATTCCATGCGCTTTGCCTTCTCTCGCCTGCCCTGGACCTCCTGGATCTCCTGGATCTCCTGGACCTTGGTCGGGGCGCTGCTCTTGCTGGCCCTGCAAGCACAAGCACAGCCGCTGGCCGACCCGCGTGTGGACTGGCTCAGCGCCGACAGCGCGCACTTTCGCGTCCACTACCGCGCCAACCAGCGCGCGCAGGCCGATGCCGTGGCGCAGGCCGCCGAGCGCGTCTATCCACGTGTCACCCAGGTGCTGCAATGGCAGCCGCGTGGCCGCACCGAGATCGTGGTCTACAACGAGTTCGACCTCGCCAACGGCTTCACCACGCCGCTGCCCTTCAACCTGATCGGCGTCTTCCTGGCCCCGCCCGACGACCGTGAACTGCTGTCCAACAGCCCCTGGCTGGACCTCCTGCTGGTGCACGAATTCACCCACGCCGTGCACCTGGACAAGGTGCGCAGCGTGCCGCGTGTTTTGCAGTCCATCTTCGGCAACGTGCCCTGGTTCATCCCCAACCTGTTTCAGCCGGGCTGGATGGTGGAAGGCCTGGCGGTGTGGAATGAAAGCGAGCCCGCAGCCGGCCGGGGCCGCCTGCGCTCGCCACTGTTTGAAGCCTGGCTGCGCGCTGAGCGCCAGCGCGGTTTTCTCACGCTGGCCGAACTCAATGCCGACGGCCGCACGCTGCCCATGAACAAGCAGTATCTGTACGGCGCCTACTTCATGGACTTTGTGGCGCGCCGCCACGGGCCGGACAAGATCACTGCGCTGGTCGAACAATACAGCGGCAACATCGTGCCGCGCCTGCACAGCGCGCCCTGGGGCGCCACCGGCAAGATGATGGACACGCTGTGGCTCGACTTCATCGCTGACCTGACGCAGCAAGTGGACGAGCGCGCGGCGCCCATCAAGGCGCAGCCCGAAGCCGTGGGCACGGTGCTGGCGGGGCCGCTGTTTGGCGTCTCCAGCGTGGCCGCTTTGCCGGCCAACGGCGGCTGGCTCGCCGTGGTGGAAGACGGATTGACCGGCACGCATTTGCTGCGCATCGCGCAGGACGGCGCGCGGCAGCATGTGCTGCGCCTGAACCGCGGCGCGCGTGTGGATGTGGCGGCCGACGGCCAAGTGCTGATCGCCCAGCCCGACCTGTGCAACACCTTGTACTACGCCTACGACCTGCACCGCTTGCAGGGCAGCACGCTGACGCAAATCACCCACTGCGCGCACCTGCGCCGCGCCGTGCAAGCAGGCCAGGGCTTGGTGGCGCTGCAAGTCCACGAAGGCCGCACGCGCATGGTCAAGCTGGACGCCAGCGGCGGTGTTTTGCAGGTGCTGTTTGACCCGCAAGACGGCAGCGAACTTGTTGACCTGGCGGCCACGCCTGACGGCCGCCACATCAGCCTGGCCGGCCACCGCGGCAGCGACTGGACGGTGCAGGAATTTGACCTGGCCACAGCACAACCCGCACCGCGCCTGCTGCTGCGCCGCAGCCAGCCGGTGCTGGGCTTGCGCCAAGGCGCGTTGGGCCTGGAGATGATCCTGGCTGAAGGCGGTGTGCACAACGTCTGGCGCTTGCTGGGCGGCCAGTTGCTGGACGGCCAGTCGCAAGGCGGCCAGTTGCAGCGGCTGACTCACAGCCACACCTCGGTGGTGGCGCACGCGGGCAGCGCGGCCGACGCTTCGCTGGTCAGCGTGGTCATCACACCTGGGGGTTATGCCATGCACCGGCTGGCGCAGCCTGCGGTGTTGCAGACACTGAATGCCGATCAAGCCGCTGCGCCTGCGGTGGCCGCGCTTGCCGCCGTGGCTGGCTTGAGCGAAGGCCTTGGCTATTCAGCACTCAGCGCACTGCGGCCGCGCGCCTGGCTGCCGGCCATCAGCATCGACCATGGCCTGACGGCCTATGGCGCCAGCACCTCGGGCGCCGACGCGCTGGGCTGGCACCGATACGCCGCGTTGGCGCAAGTCGAGACTTCGCAGAAGGAACTGATAGGCAGCCTGGAATACCAGTTCGTGGGCAGCCATGGGCTGGCCATCAAGCGCGAACTGGTGGCCCGCGCCTGGACCACCAACGACAAAAGAGACAGCACCACGGTGTACGACCGCAACACCAAAGCGCAGTGGCTCAGCCTGTTGCCTTTTTCGCGCCTGGAGCGCCGTGTGCTGCTGGGTGTGGGCGCAGCAGCTGACTGGACCGACCGTGTCAACGTGGCGTCCGGCAGCAGTAGCGGCAACCGCACACGCCGCCGTGACGAACGGCTGTTGGCCGGCCTGCTGGATGTCGACTTCAGTGGCAGCGACTGGTTCAGCGAAGGCAGCAACCGCGGCGCGCAAGGCACGCTGCTGGTGGAGAGTTACAAGCCGCTGTCAGGCGGTGACGCGCTGCGCTATGACGGCACCGTGGTGCGCGCCGACTTGCGTGGCTATCTGCAATTGCCAGCCGGGCCTTTTGCACGCAGCGTGCTGGCCGCGAGATTGACCGAAGCACGTGCCCAAGGCCGCACCGAACCCTTCCAGTTGGGCGGCGCCACCGACGAGCTGCTGCAGCTGGGCCCGACGCTGAACAGCCGCAACTTGTCCTTGCGCGGCTACAGCGGCGACGAAGCCGCGCTGCGCGGCCGCAACGCGCGGGTGTTGTCGCTGGAGCTGCGCACACCGCTGGCCGACATCGACCGCCATGCCATGGTGCCGGCCTTTGGCATCAACCGCTTGTCAGCGGCCATGTTCTTTGACGCCGGTGGCACCTCCAACACGGGCGCTGCGGCCAGCTTGCGCCGCGGCGTGGGCTTGGAATTGCTGGGCGAAGTCAAGCTGCTCTATGCCTTGGGCTTGCAGCTGCGCCTGGGCTTGGCGCACGGTCTGGACGACGCCAAAGAGACACACGGCTACCTGACGCTGGGGCGCGCGTTTTGACGCCCACCTCTTTGCATGAGCCAAGGCGGCCACATTTGCTGCGTCAAGTTGCATGACCCCACCCCCTTGGTCTGCCGTACGCGACCTGTTCGAGCGTGCGCTGGCGCTGGACGACAGTGCACGCGAAGCTTTGCTGGCCGACGCCACTTTGGA
>JANNEX010000763.1:0-2151 GCA_031379155.1 Rubrivivax sp. | reverse complement strand
GCCAGCGGCCACGTCACGCGCCAGCGCGGCCAAGTCGGTGGGCTCGGCCTGCAAGGCGCTGTGGCCCTGCGCCACGTTGGCCAAGCGTTCACTTTCCAGCAAACTGGTGATGAGGTCGCGCATTTCGCCCAAGTCGCGCAGCAGCGCGCTGCGCTCGGGCGTGTCGTCCAGCAATTCTGCGTTGACCCGCGCACGGGTCAGGGGGCTGCGCAGTTCATGGCTCATGGCCAGCAGCAGCGCACGTTTGGCGTCGAGCATGCCTTTGAGGCTGCCAGCCATGGTGTTGATGCGTTCACTCAACTCGCCCAATTCGTCGCGCCGGCGCACGCGTATGGGCTTGTCGAACTGGCCACGGCCAAAGGCTTCTACGCCAGCGGTGATGTCGCCCAAGGGCCGCAATAACTTCCAAACGGTGAGGTAGGCGGTGGCTGTCAAGGCCAGCAAGGCAGCCAGGGTGAGCCAGCCAAACAAGCGCGTGCGCAAACCATCGGGCGGTGCGGCCAGCGCGAAGTGGATGCGGTGGCCGTCGGCGCTGCTGCGGCTGAAGGTCCAGTCTTGGGCGTCACGGTTTTGGTCCCGCCAATGCCTGAGGTGGCCGGGGTCGGTGTCCAGTTGCACCAGCGGGCCCTCAATGCGCAGCGCCAGCGGCAGGCGCTGCACCAGCGCGCGCGCCTTGGCCACGTCGGGCGGCGAGCCCAGCTCTGCCGTCAGCCTGTCCACATAGTCGGCCACCAGCGGCTTGACATAGGTTTGCCAACCCGTCTGCAGCAGGCGTTGTGTGCCCAGCAAGAAGACGCCGCTGATGCCCAGCGCCAAGAGCAAAAATAGCAGCATCAGCCGCGCCTTGATGCTGTGCGCCAGCCGGTGGCGCCAACGCCCCTGCCTCACGCGCGCACACCCGCAAACACATAGCCCACGTTGCGCAGCGTGTGAATGATGTCCAACGGCTCCAGCTTTTTGCGCAAGCGGCTGACCAAGATGTCGACGGCGCGGCTGTGAATGTCTTGCCCGGCGTGGCCACGCAGCCGCTCCAGGATGTCGTCGCGGCTGAAGACCTTGCCAGGCGTGGCGGCCAGCAAGGTCAGCAGCTCAAACTCGGTACCAGTCAATTCAACCGTTAGCCCCTGGCGTTGCACGCTGCGCCGGTCCAGGTCTATGGTCAGGTCGTCAAAGCGCAAGGTGCCCGAGCTGGCCGCGGTGGCCGCGCTGGGCACCCGGCGCAGCACGGTCTGGATGCGCGCCAGCAGTTCGCGCGGCTCAAAGGGCTTGGGCAGGTAGTCGTCAGCGCCCAGCTCCAGCCCCACCACGCGGTCCATCACGTCGCCACGCGCGGTGAGCATGATGATGGGCAGGTTGCTTTCGCGGCGTATGGTGCGGCACAGCTCAAAGCCGTCCATCTCGGGCAGCATGACGTCGAGGATGGCGGCATCAAAGCCGCCGCCGCGCAGCAGCGCCAGGCCAGCGCTGGGGCGCGTGGCGTGCTTTAACTCGAAGTCAGCACGCTTGAAGTAGGCCGCCAGTGGCGGCCCGAGCTGTTCGTCGTCGTCAATCAACAAAAGGCGGGGCATGTTCTTGTGGGGCAGGTTCTACAGGTTGAGACCTACAGCCATGGGCGCACGGTGGCGGCGTAGTCACTGTACCAACCGCCGAAGGCGCGGCGCAGTTGTTGTTCTTCGTGCGGGATGCGCCAGCGCTGCACGGCGGCCACAAAGGCCAGCGCCGCGACCAGCAACCATGGCCAGGCCAGTGCCAGCGCCAACCCGACGAGGGCCAGCGCTGTGCCCAAGTACATGGGGTGGCGGCCCCAGCGAAAGGGGCCTTCGTCCACCAGGCGCGGCGGCATGCCGCGCCGGGTGCCAGCCTGGCGGTGGGCCTGCGCCAAGGTCAGCGCAGCCCAGGCGGCCCAGAGCAGCCCCAGCAGCGCCAGGGCCGCGCCACTGGACTGCATGGCGGCGCTTGCCAGCTCACCCACGGTGGCCACCGCGCTTGGCCATGAACTCACGCACCTTCGCCTGTTGCTCGGGTTTCAGGCTGTCGTAGAAGTCGCCCAGCGCGGCCACCACGGCGGGTGACTGGGTAGTGACGGCGGCGACTTTGGCGTCGATCAGCGTGCTGGCCTTGGCGCGGTCAAAGGTCGCACCGGCCATCAGG
>JANNEX010000405.1:0-4665 GCA_031379155.1 Rubrivivax sp. | reverse complement strand
ATCACCGCCTGCACGCGGTCGGCCTTGAGGCCTTTGACGACGTAGGCCGAGACGCCCGCGCCCAGCGCGCTGCGCATGGTGGGGCGATCAGCGTCATCGGTGAACATGACGATGGGCCGGCGCGCGTCGCGCGTGGCCATCACGATGTGTTCCAGCACGTCACGCACGGCGCTGTCGCTCTTGACCACCACCACGTCAGGGCGCAGCCGCGCCATGGCCTCGGACAGCGAAGCGTCACCCGCGCGCACACCCAGCACCAAGTGGCCGGCGTCAGCCAGCGCGCCCGAAATGGCGATGGCATCGTCCGACGACTCTTCAAAAGGGTCGGTGACGATGAGCACCGACAAGGTGGCACCAGTTTCTGCCATAAGCAGGTTGAGCAAGACGCGAGCCAGCCCTGGTTCAGCGCGATGCCGCAGCGCGGTGTCGCGGCGCGGTCTTGCTGCGTGGCCCTGCACGCCGCCAACTACACTGCCGCAGGTGAAAGTGCTCGGATTCGAATCGTCGTGCGACGAGACCGGTGTGGCGCTGGTCGAAACCCGGCCGGGCGGCGTGCCACGCCTGTTGGCCGAAGCCCTGCACAGCCAGGTGGACATGCACGCGGCTTATGGCGGCGTGGTGCCAGAACTGGCTTCGCGTGACCACATCCGCCGCGTGCTGCCGCTGGCCACGCTGGTGTTGGCCGAAGCGCAATGCAGCCTGGCCGAGGTGGACGTGGTGGCCTACACCCGCGGCCCCGGCCTGGCCGGTGCGCTGCTGGTGGGTGCCGGCGTGGCAGTGGCGCTGGCTGCCGCGCTGGGCAAACCGGCGCTGGGCATCCATCACCTGGAAGGCCATTTGCTGTCGCCCTTTTTGGCCGACGACGCGCCTGAGTTTCCTTTCACCGCGCTGCTGGTTTCGGGCGGCCACACGCAGTTGATGGACGTGCAAGGGGTGGGCTGCTACACGCTGCTGGGCGAGACCATCGACGACGCCGCTGGCGAAGCCTTCGACAAAAGCGCCAAGTTGTTGGGCCTGGGCTATCCGGGCGGCCCCGCACTGGCGCGGCTGGCCGACAGCGGCAATCCACAAGCCTTTGCCTTGCCACGCCCGCTGTTGCATAGCAAAGACTTGGACTTTTCTTTTGCGGGCTTGAAAACGGCGGTGCTCACGCAGGCGCGCAAGCTGGGCGACACGATGAGCGACAGCGTGCGCGCAGACCTGGCCGCCAGCACACAAGCAGCCATCGTTGAAGTGCTGGTGGCCAAGTCGCTCAAGGCGATGCGCGAAACAGAGTCACGCCGCCTGGTGGTGGCCGGCGGCGTGGGCGCCAATCTGCGCCTGCGCGAAAAACTCAACGCAGGCGCGACCAAGATGGGCGCCAAGGTGCACTACCCGCCATTGGCGCTGTGCACCGACAACGGCGCCATGATTGCCCTGGCCGCCGCGCTGCGCTTGCAGCATGGCCTGGCCACGCTGCAAGTTGACGGCGCGTTTGATGTGCGGCCGCGTTGGCCGCTGGATCAGCTCAGCCAATCGCTCAATTGAGCGTCATCAGTTGACGGTGATTTGCGCCGCGCTGAGCGCGCTGCGCTTGGGCAGCGTCAGGGTCAGTACACCATGCTCGAGCTTGGCGACAGTGCCGGCCTGGTCCACTTCCAGCGGCAGCGTGAAGCTGCGCGAATAACGGGTGGCGGTGCGCTCGCGGTAAATGATGCGCTCCTTGATCTGCTCACCGTCTTGCTTGTCCTCGCTGGTCTGGCTTTGCGCTTGCACGCTGACCTGGCGGCCTTCGACGGAAACCTTGATGTCTTCTTTGCTCACCCCGGGCACTTCCAGCTTCACGGTGTAGCTGCTGGGTGCTTCAACCACGTCCAGCGCGGGGCTGCGCGCGGCCACGTTTTCGGTGTCGGCGGCAGAGCCAAAGAGTCGGTCAATGGTGTCGTCAATCAGGCGTGATTGAAGACGGGCGAGCTGGCGCGATTCGCGCGTCACGGGCACGAGGAACATGGTGCACTCCTACAATCGGTTGGCAGGCGCTGCACCCGCAGCACCCATGGCCAGCAGATGCATGCGCCGGCCCTTTTTTCAAGACTGCTGTTTTTTTGACGTGAATAATTTCCGACGCGCGCTTTTGTCTGTGCCCTTGGTCCTGACCCCGTTGCGCGGCCGCAGCCAGAACAACACCGAGCCCATCAAGCTGGCCCTCATCGAAGGCTTGTCCGGCCCCTTCGCCAATGCAGGCGAAGCCGTGTTTCGCAACCTGCTGCTGGCCACCGAACGCATCAACCGACGGGGTGGTGTGCGTGTGGGCAGCGCCGCGCGCCCTCTCAGCCTGCTGCGATTTGACAGTAAAGGCAGCAGCGAAGAGGCGGTGTCGCTGCTGCGCGCCGCGCTGGACCAAAAGCTAACGTTCATAGTCCAGGGCAACAGTTCGGCCACGGCGGCGGCGCTGATCGATGCGCTGGACAAGCACAACGCGCGTGAACCGCAAAGGCGCGGGCTGCTGCTCAACACGTCAGCCGTGGACCCGACGCTGACCAACGAGCGTTGCAGCTTCTGGCACTTCCGCTTCGACGCCCATGCTGACATGCGACTGGCTGCGCTGACCGACGTGCTGCGCGACGACCGCGCCTTGCAGCGCGTTTACCTGATCGGCCAGGATTACAGCTTTGGCCAGCATGTGAACAAACAGGCGCGGGCCCTGTTGTCTGCGAAGCGGCCCGACCTGCACATCGTCGGCGAAGAGTTGCACGCGCTGGGCAAGGTGCGCGACTTCTTGCCCTATGCCGCCAAGATCAAGGCCAGTGGCGCGCAGGCCGTGCTGACGGGCAACTGGGGCAACGACCTGACGCTGCTGGTGCGCGCGCTGCGTGAAGTGGGCAGCGATGCCAAGCTCTACACCTTCTACGGCAACGCCCTGGGCGCACCGGCAGCCATTGGTGAGGCGGGTGTGGGCCGTGTGCTGGCGGTGTCTGAATGGCATCCCAACGTAGGCGGCGCCGCGTCTGACAGTTTCTACCGCGAATTTCGCCAGCGCTTCACACAGCCGCAGGACGACTACGTGCACGTGCGCATCCAACTGCTGGTGGAAATGCTGGCTGCGGCGATTGAGCGCGCGGGCAGTGTCGATGCCGCCGACGTGGCGCGCGCGCTGGAAGGACTGGACTCATCGGCCACGCCGCTGGGAAGCTGGCACCCGGCACAGATGCGCGCGGCTGACCATCAACTGCAGCAGCCCTTGGTGGTGAGCGTGATGGAGCGTGTGGGCACGCCGGGCGTGGCGCACGACGTGGAGGGCTCAGGCTTCGGTTTTCGCACGCTGCGCTGGCTCGAACCTGCTGCCGTGACGCAGCCGCACACTTGCCGCATGACGCGGCCCGACTGAGCCCAACTGAAAGACCACACCCTATGCGTGACGCCATCCAATCCCTGCCAGGCTCCAAGATCCGCGAAGTGGCTAACGCTGCACTGGGGCGCAGTGACGTGCTGGCTTTCTGGTTTGGTGAAAGCGATGAAGTCACGCCAGAACCGATCAGGCAGGCGGCGGCTGATTCGCTCATGCGTGGCGAAACCTTCTACTCTCACAACCTGGGCTTGCCCGAGCTGCGCGAAGCCTTGGCCGCGTATGCCAGCAGCTTGCACGGCCCCATAGCCGCCAGCCGCCTGGCCGTCACTTCGTCGGGTGTGACGGCGCTGATGTTGGCCATGCAGATGCTGGCCGGCCCGGGTGATGAAGTGGTGGCGGTTGTGCCCGTGTGGCCCAACCTGACCGCACAGCCCGTCATCCTTGGCGCACGGGTCACGCGGGTGTCGCTGCGGCCTGTGAACGGCCTGTGGCAACTGGACCTGGACCAACTGCTGGCGGCAGTCACACCCCGCACGCGTGTGCTGCTTGTCAACGCGCCCAACAATCCGACAGGCTGGACGCTGACTCGAGAACAGCAGCTGGCCATCGTTGAACACTGCCGCCGCACCGGCACCTGGATCGTCGCCGACGAGGTCTATGAGCGCATCTACTTTGGCGGCACACCCTGTGCGCCCAGCTTCCTGGACGTGACGACGCCGCAAGACCGCCTGGTCGTGGCGCACAGCTTTAGCAAGAGCTTTTTGATGACAGGTTGGCGCCTGGGCTGGCTGGTGCTGCCAGCCAGCCATCAAGACGCCGCTGGCAAGCTGCTGGAATTCAACAGCTCTTGCGCGCCAGTGTTTGTGCAGCGAGGCGGCCTGGCCGCGCTGGGCCTGGCCGACACCCTGGTGCCGCGCATCACGCGGCACTTGCAGGGCTGCCGCGACAAGTTGATTGCCGGCTTGCAGGCCCTGTCAGGCGTGAGCGTGGCGAGCCCGCCGGGTGGCATGTACGCCTTCTTTCGCATCGCCGGTGAGGATGACTCTCTCGCCCTGGCCAAACGCCTGGTGGCCGACCATGGCCTGGGCCTGGCGCCGGGCGAAGCTTTCGGCGACGAAGGGCAGGGCTGGCTGCGCTGGTGCTTCGCCTCGCAAGACCCAGCGCGGCTCGACTTGGGCTTGCAGCGCCTGCGCGGCGCCCTCGGGCTATAATCACCGGCTTCGTGTTCTGTCCTGCCAAGGACATGCGCGGAACAGCACGGCGCCGGTCGGTTTCACTGGCGTTCGCAAGTCAACCCGGAAACCCCAGCGACGCGGCGTCCATAGACGGACATGTTG
>JANNEX010000714.1:0-7644 GCA_031379155.1 Rubrivivax sp. | reverse complement strand
CGGCGCCAGGATGGCCATGATCTCGGCGACGCAAATCGGCCGGTGCATGCCGGCCGGCGTCTGCCCGCGCTCGATCACTTTGCGCAACTCGTCGGCATGGCGCTGCGGCTCGAGCTCCTTGTACTTGTCCTCATAGCGGCGCGGATGCGTGCTGCTGTAGCGGGCGCGGCGTTGGTGCGGGTCGGTGCTTGTCACAGCTGCTCAGCGTTCAAGTTCGAGATTCAGGGTTCAAGGATCAGGGCCGCAATCGCCGCCCCCAGCGCGATGTCATCGACTGCACCGAAGGACTGGTGGCGCAGGTCGCCGTGGCGATCAATCAACAGCAGGGTGGGCGTGCCTTGCATCTGGTAGGCCTGCATGGTGGTGGGGATTGAGGTCTGGGCATTGGCTGCGGGCGCATCCACGCCGACCGGAAAGCCGATTCGGTACTCGTGCAAAAAGGCCCGCAGCGACACCGGCGTCATGGCCGCGTGGTGCTCAAAAACGGTGTGCAGGCCGATCACCGCCACAGCGCCTGGATCAAACGTCGCGTGGATGCGCTGGGCTTGCGGCAAGCCGTGTTGGACACAGCCTGGGCACAACATCTGAAAGGCGTGCACGACCACCACCTTGCCACGCAAGTCGGCCAGCGGGATCGGGCGCGGGCTGTTGAACCACTCGCGCGTGACCCATACCGGCGCCGGACGGCCCGGTGGCTGGACGTCAAATCGCCGCAGCATCAGCGGCGTTGAAATCGGATCGCTTTGCATGTCGCTTCTCCTGCCGCTGCGCTTGGCCGTGCTCAGCGGGTTGGGTTGGGATTGTCGTGCCAGGCCGCCTCGTGTCTCATGTCTCATGCTGTTAGCGCCGACTGGCCCGGCGCAGGCTCGCCCAGGTTCTGCATCAAGCGATTGGCCCAGGCAAAGATGGCCACGGCGTGCAGCAGGTCGATGATGTCTTCGTTGCCCATGCCCAGTTGCCGCAGCGGCGCGATGTCAGCTGCAGCCAAGTCGTGCGGCCGCAGCGTCACCGCCTGTGCGAAGCGCGCGATGGCGCGTTCGCGCTCGCTGCTGCCGGCGCTGGCCGGGTCATCAAACACCTGCACGACGGTGTCGCTGCGCTTGGCCAGTTGCTCGAAGCGCTGGGCGTGCACCGACGTGCAATACACGCACCCGTTGGTCACCGAAACCACCATCGCGCCCAGTTCGCGCTCGGCACGTGGCAGGCCGCCGGTCGCGTACATGATGGCGTTGTAGGCCTCGGATCGGTGGCGCAGCATGAGCGGCTGGTGCACCAAGGTTCGGTAGTACTGCGAGCTGCGGGCCTGGGCATGGCTCTCGTCGAGCACGGCTTGCTGCAGCTCGGTGGCCTCGGCCAGGTCCACCGGGCTCAGCCACGACAGCCAATCCAGCGACCCGTTGGTGAAGCCGTTGCGGCGGATGATGCCCGGGGGGCTCGTGTTGGCGCCCGGTCGCTGGGTGACATCAGCGCCGGCTCGCTGGGTGACATCAGCGCCGGGTCGCTGCGTCGCATCGTTGCCTAACGCTGCAGGCGCATGGCCATGGATCGGTGTCTGGCCGAGGACCATGGCCCGCAGACCGGCCACGGCGCGTATTTGATAGGCCAGAAACGCCACCAGCTGCGCCAGGGCCACGATGGCCGCATCCGCCAGCCCAGCCGCGCGCAGTGCGGCGATGGCGCTTTGGTCGCCTCGGCGTGGGTCGGTGGTCAGCGCGGCAGCAAAGTGCTGCATCGCAGCCAGGGCAGCAAGCGGCGCCTGCGCTGTGTCGAGTGCCGTTTGCAGCAAGCTGCGGTAGTGCTGCGCCAAGGCCGGCGCGCTGGCAGCCTCGCAAACCAGGATGGCCACGCGCAGCCTATCCGCCACCGACAGACCCAACACCGGCAACAGCAAGATCGCGTCGTGGCTGGCCTGGGTCGCAGCCACGACCTTGGAACGAAAGCGCCGCGCTTCATAAAGTTCATCGCCAGGTGCCAGGCCAGCGGCGACATCGATCACATCAGACGTGCTCATCACATGTTATCCATCAAGGCTTGAACGGTGGCAAAGGCTCGGCGACCCACTCGTCGCCAAACACCTCGGGCTCGGCATAGGCCTGCATGCGCGAGAAGTGGTACTCAATGTCTTCAACGTACAGCAGCTCGGCCAGATCGGTGGCCAGTTGCTGCGCGCCGTCGCTGATGGCCGGGATGTCGCCAGTGACCACGCCCAGCGACAGCGCGGCCGGGTAGGCAAAGCAGTGCACACGGTCAAGTCCCGGGCAATCGGCACCCACACGCAGCTGAAACTCAAACGCGGCGCCCAGATCGGGCGAGCCGGAAAGCTCGGCGTCCTCTTCGCCCGCCGGTGGCGCGTAGCGGTGCTGCCACAAGCGCACATGCGGCGCGATGTGGCGCAGCATCGGGCGCTGCGCCCAATCCACCTGAAAGCCGGTGCTGAAGATCAGAAAGTCCAGCTCGATGGGCCCGATCGATGTCTGCACCCGCAGCACGCCCAGGGCGCCGCCCTGCTCGGCGACGGACTCGATCTGGCAGCCCAGATGAAAGTGCGCGTTGGCATGGCGCGAGACGCGCAAGGTGCTGTTGCGCGGCGGTGGCACCTGCTGCACGTGGATGTAGTGGCGGATGCGCCACTTCCAGTCGTCCGGCAGGCGCGCATGGCCATGCACGAAGCCGGGGTGGCCGGCGCCCTTGCCCTTGTTGACGCGCGGGATGTCGGCGCGGCGGATCAGCAGGTGCACGCTGGCAGCGCCGGCCTCGAGTGCCGTGGCGGCGCTGTCCATGGCCGAGGCGCCGGCGCCGACTACGCCCACTCGTTGGCCAGTTAGCGTGCCGTAGTCAAAGTCGTCGGAAGAGTGGATCCAGCGCGCCTGCGGCAACCGCTCCACGAAGATCGGCACATGCGGGCCGCCCAGGCCGGCGCGGCCAGTGGCCAGCACCACGCGGCGTGCCCACACGGTGTAGGCGGCGCCATCCGCGCCACCAGCGCCCAGGCTCTGCACACGCAACTCGACCAGCCCAAGGGCCTGCGGCCGCACATCGGTGATGCGCTGCTGGTTGTGCACCACCAGACCCAAGGCTTGCCGGTACCAGCGCAGATAGTCCATCCACTGCAGGCGTGGGATCTTGTCCAGCGCCTGCCAGGCCAGGCTGCCAAATTGCGCCTCAAACCAGGCGCGAAAGGTCAGGGATGCAAGCCCCAGGGCCGGCCCAGGCAACTGCTTGGGGCTGCGCAGGGTTTCCATGCGCGCGGTGGTGGCCCAGGGGCCTTCGAGGCCGGCCGGCGCCTCGTCGAACACCACCACCGACATGCCACGCAGTTGCAGCGCGGCGGCCAGAGCCAACCCGGCCATGCCGGCGCCGATGATGGCCACATCGGCCACGTCTTTTCCTTGATATTGAAGTGCCGGCGTCCAGCGTGGGGCGGGCAGTTGCAGGCAGGTCAGGTCATGCACAAACCGGGCCTGCAAGGTGGCCAGGCCTTCGCAAGCGGGTGGGCCGGCGCTCTCAAGGAAATGTGGCTCGGCCACTTTCCTTGATCCCCGCAGGGGACGGCCGGCTTTGACCGGCCTTGGGGCGCTCATGACCTACTGCGCCGGGATCTTGGCTTCGCGAACCAGCTGGGCCCACTTGTCGGTCTCGGCCGCCAGGTGCTCGGCCAGTTGCCGGGCGCTGCCACCCAGCGGCGTGGCACCGATGGCACCCAGGCGTTGGCGCACGGCAGGGTCAGCCAACACCTCGTTAGCCGCCGCGTTCATCCGCTCAACCACTGACGCCGCTGTGCCCTTGGGCGCCAGCAGCGCAAACCAGGTCGACGACAGCAGCCGGGGCTGCCCCAGCTCGACGGTGGTCGGCACATCGGGCAAGGCCGATGAGCGCTGCGGCGCCATCACTGCCAAGGCCCGCACCTTGTTGCCTTTGACCTGACCGGCAATGCCCGGAATCAACTGGAACATCAGCTGGATGTCACCGGCGATCAGGTTGGTGGTGGCGGTGCCGGGCGCGTTGTACGGCACATGCAGCATCTGCGCGCCGGATTCGCGCATGAACAGCTCGCCGGCCAGGTGCATCGAGCTGCCGATGCCGGTGGAGCCAAAGTTGAGCTTGCCCGGATGCGCCTTGGCATAGCGTGTGAACTCGGCCAGGTCTTTGGCCGGCAAGTCGTTGTTGATGACCAGGATGTTGGGCACATCGGCCACCAGCAGGATGGGCAGGAAGTCTTTCTGCGCGTCAAAGCCCATGCTTTTGTACAAGCTGCGGTTCACCGCCAGCGTGCCGGCCCAGCTGAACAAAAAGTGATAACCATCGGCCGGCGCGGCCGCAGCGGCGGTGGCGCCAATGTTGCCGTTGGCGCCGGCCTTGTTGTCAATCACGAACGGCAGCTTCAACCGCTTGGACAACTCCTCGGCCAATATCCGCGCGATGGTGTCGCCGGTGCCGCTGCCACCGGGCGCAGGCACGATGACCTGGATAGTCTTGCCGGCCGCCGGCCAGTCTTGAGATTGAACGGCCGGGTGGCAAAGCGCCAACACCAACACCAGCGCCAGCGGCGCTGCCAAGAAACCAAACCGTAGACGCATCGTGAATCCTGCCGAGTGGGGTTGATCGGGACGGGCCCGATCTTCGCACTGCTCACGCGGCTTTACAGCCTTTGCGCCAGGGTCCGCCCGAGGCGGGTCAGAAGAAGGCCATGGTGCGCACCTCGATGCTTTCGCGCTTGGGTGCGTCGGGCGCCGTGGTCGGATCTTCGAAGGCGCTGTGGCCCATGAAACGGGCGCGGCCATCGGTCTCGGAGTCGTAGGTCTTGAGCAGCAGCGCCTGCTGCGCCTGCATCAGCGGAAAGTAATACCAGCGGTGTTTTGGCGAATGGCGCAGGACATAAATTTCACCCGTGCGCTCGCGGTATTTGAGGTCCATGCGCAGCAGGTCTGCGGGGTCCTGGGTTTGCGCGTCGATCATCGCCAGGGGCAGCTCCTCGACGCGGCGGTAGAGCGGCTTCCAGACGTTGTAGAAGGCGACGCGGCGCTGCAGCAGCAGGTCGGCGTCGTCGGGCACGATGTCGCGCACGCGCTGCGGGCCGCTGGCCGGCGTGTAGTCGCTGTGCACCAACATCACGGCCGGTCGCTGCACGGTGGTCTGCTGCTTCAGATCAGCCGGCAAGCGCTTGCGGATGGTGTGGTCGAAGACCACCACACGCCGCGCGCCGCTGTGGCGCTGCACGAAGTCAACCACCTGTGGGTAGAACTGCGTCTTGATTGCGTTGTCGTCGTCGAAGGGGTCGAAGCCGGCCGCGAAGTCGTGCAACTCGAAGCCCTCGCGGTCAGCGCTCAGCGATTCGACGCGCGGCCAGGCGTTGTGGATCTCCACCTCTTGCGCGTCGGTGCCCGGCGGGTTGAGCTTGACCGAAGCCGCAGGCTCGTAGAAGTAGTAGTCGGGCGCGACACCGTTGTCCACGGTGTACTGCATGGTCGCGCGAACGGAGGTTGGAAGACTCATGGCGGCGCGGACTTTGCTCAAGCCGGCCGGCTTGTGCTGAAGCCCTCATACACCGCTGTCTGCTGCCAGCACGGCAGTTGCTCGACGTCTTCGATGAGCCAGCGCTTCAGGTTCGGGTGGTCAGACAACGGCAGCTGCTGCCAGCCGTGCAGATGCACCGGCGCGGCGAGCACGATGTCGGCAATCGTCGGGCCAGCGCCGACGACCCAGCGGCTCTTGGACAAACGCTTGTCGAGGATGCCAGCCAGCTTGTGGAACTGCGCGGCCTGCGCGTCCAACACCGCTGGGTCGGCCTGGCCACCAAGCAAGGGTTTGACGCAGTTCTCGACCAGGAAGACATAGCAGCTCGGGAACCAAGCCGAGCCCTCCCAAAGCAGCCAGCGGTTGATGTCGGCACGCGTTTGCAGGTCGCGCGGATAGGCGGCGTCGTTGCCCAGCTTGTCGGCCGCGTACTGCAAGATCGCGTTCGACTCCCACAGCTCGAAGTCGCCATCGGTCAGCGCCGGTATCGACGCGTTCGGGTTGAGCGTCAGGTAAGGCTCTGCCTTCTGCTCGCCTTTGAAGAAGTCCACATGGACCAGCTCGTAGGGCGCCCCGATGAGCTTGAAGCCGGCGAGGACCTTGCGGCAATTGACCGTGATCGGGTCAGCGTAGATCTTGATGCCCATGTGCTTGTCTCCATGTTGCGACGGCAAGATTTGCCAATCGATGCCCGGCACTCTACGCATTGACGCCTTGCAAAGCACCTGCTCGAATGCGAACGATTTGTCTCCAGATTGGAAACAGTGGCAGTTTCATCCGACATGCTCGCCGCCTTCGTCAAGGTCGCCGACAGCGCCAGCGTCAGCCGGGCCGCGCTCGATCTGGGCGTGGGCAAGAGCGTGGTCAGCAAGCGCGTGGCGCAGCTCGAGCAATTGGTCGGCGCCACCTTGTTTGCGCGCAGCACGCGGCGCATCGCGCTCACGCCGGCGGGCGAGGCCTACGCCGAGTTTGCGCGCCGCGCGCTGGCCGAGATGGGCGCGGGTGAGGAGCGTCTGCGCGCGCTGCGCTCGGAGCTGACCGGGCGCATCCGGCTGTCAGCTACGGTGTCGTGGGGCCAGCGCGTGCTGGCCGGCAAGCTGCCCGAGTTCTTGCGCCTGCACCCGGCCATCGAGGTCGAGCTGCAGTTGGTTGACCGCATGGTCGATGTGGCCTACGAGCGCATCGACATCGCGCTGCGCTGGTCGGCCACATCGCCTCAGGGGCTGGTGTGCGAGCCGGTGGCCGTGGTCGGCTGGTCGGTGGTGGCTGCGCCCGGTTACCTGGCCGATGCCGGCACGCCGCTGGCGCCGTCTGAGCTGGCCCAGCACAGTTGCCTGTGCTACTGGCGCGAAGCCTCGGACGAGCTGTGGGCGCTGGCCCACGCCGGGCGAATCGAGCGCGTGCGCGTGCATGGCCGCTACCACGTCGACAACCCGGAGGCCGTGGCCGAAGCCGCCATGGCCGGCCTGGGCATCGCCATGCTGCCCGACTACCTGTGCCAAGCCGGGCTGGCCGATGGCCGCTTGGTGCGCGTGCTGCCGCAGTGGGCGCCGCAGACCAAGTTTGGCTCGCTGATCAGCGCGGTGTCGACGGCCGAGCGCATGCGGCTTTCACGCAACCAGGTCTTGCTGGGTTTCTTGCGGCAGCAGCTCGCGGCGGCTTGAGTGGCGCGGGCGGCGTGAGGTGCACCGCCACCACGCGGATAGGCTCGCAGCACTTCGAATTCCGCATTCATGAAAGCCCTCGTCAGCCAACCTAACCTTGTCGAGCAGGTGCGAGACGCCATCCTCGAAGTAGTCTCGTCGGGCGCCCTGGCAGCCGGCGACCGCATCATCCAGGAGCAAATCGCCAAGGCCCTGGGCGTGTCGCGCCAACCGGTGCAACAGGCCTTGGCACTGCTGCGCAACCAAGGTGTGCTGCAAGACGCGCCCGGCTGCGGTTTGCATGTGGCCCGGCTGGACCCCGATCACCTGCAACACAGGTACGACATCCGCGCCGTGATCGAGGGCCCGGCGGCGCGCCGTGCGGCCGAGCTGGGCGCTGAGCGCGCGGCCAAGGCCGGCCCGGCACTGGTTGAGGCCGGACGCAAAGCGGTCGCGGCCGGCTCGGTGGCCAGGATGATCGCGCCCG
>JANNEX010000677.1:0-3800 GCA_031379155.1 Rubrivivax sp. | reverse complement strand
TTCGCTGCGGGCTTTGGTGGCGCGGGCCTTGAGCGCTGCACGCGCCGCGTCGGTGGGCGTCAACAGCGGGCCAAAGAGTGTGAGGCTGCGCACCAAGGCCGGCTGGGCCAGCGCCAGATGCTGGCACACGATGGTGCCCATCGAATGACCCAGCCAATGCGCTTGCGTCACGCCAAGACGCGTGCACATGTCGCGCATTGACTGCACAAAACGGGCGATGGAAATGTCGCCTTCGGCGTGCTGTGACCGTCCACTGCCCGGCAGGTCAACACGCAGCACACGGTGACGCACCAGCGCCGGCATCAGCGGCGTGAAGCTGTTGCTGCTGCCGCCCAGGCCATGCACGCAGACGACGACCGGCCGACCGCCTTCGCCTGGGCCTTCGTCTTCCACCACCATGCGGTCAAACTGGTGCAGGGGCATGGCGTCTGGCTGGCCCTTCAAAAACAACGGCCAGCGCAAAGCTGGCGATGCTGGGTGGGATGTGGGTTTGAGACTTCGGGCGCGAAATGAGACAGGTGTCTCAATTCGGGATAGGTGCATCATACGGTCCGGGTCACCCGCTTCACAAGAAGGGCAAAGCCCATCCAGCCCCCGGAAATACCCGCATGCCGCGCCTCAAACACAAACTCACACAGCCGCCGGTGGCGCCGGAGAAAGGCGTCAAGGCGGCCACCTTTCACTTGCTGCTGGACACCGCCATGGCACTCATACGCAGCGGCGGCCACATCCCTTCGGTGGCCGAAGTGGCGGTGCGCTGCAAGGTCTCGCGCGCCACGGCCTACCGCTACTTTCCCAGCCGCAGCGCACTCATCACAGCAGTCATCGACTCATCGCTGGGCCCTGTGCGCAACCTGTCCTCAGACGACCCTGACGGGCGCGCGCGCGTGCATGAATTGTTCACGCAGACTTTCCCACGCTTCAAAGAGTTCGAGCCGCAATTGCGCGCCGCCGCGCAACTGTCGCTGGAGCAGTGGGCGCTGGAACGCGCCGGCCTGCTGGAAGAAGAACCCTACCGGCGCGGCCACCGCATTCGCATCCTGGAGCACGCCATTGCACCCCTGCCGCTGACGCCGCCGCTGCGTGAGCGGCTGCACCGCGCACTGTCTGTCGTCTACGGCATCGAGCCCTTTGTGATCCTCAAGGACATCTGGGGCCTGCCCGACCGCGAGGTGGAACGCATTGCGCTGTGGATGGCCGATGCGCTGATCGACACCGCGCTGCGCGAGGCCCAGGGGCTAACGGCCAAAGTGAATGGCAAGCCCGCCGCCAAACCTGCCGCCACACCGGCAAGCAAGCCCAGCGCCAAAAAGCGTGCACGCTGATTCGGCCGTCGAGCTGATCAGCCTATGCTTTCCACCTGCCGGCTTTGCTGGTAGGCCTTGCCAAAGCGGTTGGCCAAAAAGGCCGGCAGCGCCACCTGCTCTTGGCGCACAAAACCGCGCTGCGGCAACTGGCCTTCGCGGAACAAATCCACCGCCGCGCACACGCCTGCGGCGGTGGTGATCTGGATGGCAGACAGCGGCGCCGCTTCACTGCGGTCGGCAAAGATTTTGCGCGCGAACACCTCTTGCACCAGAGCGCCATCACGCAGCCCGCTGACGGTGACAAACACCAGCACCACGTCTTGCATGGTGCTGGGAATGCTCTTGCGCATGATGGCCTTGAGCGTCTCGGTGTCCTGGTTGAGTTGCAGTTCTTCCAGCAGCATCTTCATCAGGTCGCGGTGGCCGGGGTAGCGCACACTTTTGTAGTCCAGCGTTTGCACACGCCCGGCCAGTGTTTCGCACAAAGTGCCCAGGCCGCCGCTGGTGTTGAAGGCTTCGTATTCGGTGCCGTCCAGGCTGAAATGCTCCAGCCCTTCCAGCGCCAGCACTTCGATATTGCGGCCACCGCGAATGGCTTCGCAGGGGTGGCAGTATTCGTTGATGAGGCCGTCCACGCTCCAGGTCAGGTTGTACTTCAGGCTGTTGGTGGGAAAGGCGGGCAGCGCACCCACGCGCATCTTCACTTCGTGCAAGGTGTCGAAGCCTTTGGCCAGGTGGTGGGCGACGATGCCGATGAAGCCCGGCGCCAGCCCACACTGCGGCATGAAGGCGGTGGGCGCGCCGTCAGCTAACGCTTTAATGGTGCGGGTGGCTGCCACGTCTTCGGTGAGGTCGAAGTAGTGCACACCAGCTTCGCGCGCCGCCGTGGCTGCCGTGGTGGCCAGGTGGTAGGGCAGCGCGTTGATGACAGCCTGCTGGCCACGCAACACGGTCAGCAACGTGGCCGGGTCTGCCGTTTCAGCGACACGCGTTTGCACGGGCTCAGCGGCCAATTTGTCCAGGGCTGCGGCACTGCGGTCGACCACCGTGACTTGGTAGTCGCCGCTGTGGCTGAGCAGGCGGGCGATGGTCTGGCCAATATGGCCAGCGCCGAGCAAGGTGATGCGCATGATGGGCTTTCGTCAGGGGTTAGGCTTGCCCGCAAGTCTAGGCAAGCTTGGTGACGAAAGAAACTACCAAACCGTCTGAACAATAGAAAGCGCCGTCATTTTGACAGCGCTGTCAGACAAAACGTATCAAACCTGCGTTCTGGCGCACATCCAGTGCGCCTAAGACTCAGGCGGCGTTCAGATCCTTCTTGTGCTGCCGTGCTTGTGAACGCTTGTCGCGCGTGGCGGCCAGTTCATAGGCCGCGACGGCTTCGGCGCGCATTTCCTCGGCACGCTTGAGTGCGGCCTTGAAGCGCGCCACGGTGTAGGTGTTTTCGGTGCCAATGTAGATGCTGCGGCGTTGTGGTGACTGGCCAAAGCGCGGGATCAGCACGGCCAGGCTGCAGTCGCGCAGCACACTGCCACGGCGCAGGCGCACGATGGGGCCTGAGATGCCCACCGGCAGGTTGTTGCTTTTGTTGGCGCTGGGCGCGCGCTGCAACAGCGATGGCGCCGGCATGGCGGCAATGCGCTTGAGCAACTCTTTGGTGGCCAGCTTGAGCGACTCGGCCGCGCCGCTGCCGTCATTGGTGTGGTCTGAATACAGCTTGGTGCCGCCGTAGCGCAACTGCCAGCCGTGGGTGGAGCGGTGGTCAATGCGCTGCACGCTTTGCGGCACCTCAAAGACCTGGCCGCTGAAGATGGTCACTGTGCGGAATTTCATGCGTCGCCTCTGCTGTGTCGGACGTCGCTCCCTGCTTGGACCTTGGCAGCGGCTCTGCGGCCACCTGCTGCGCAAGTCGGGTGCGCAAGGCGCAACTGTAGTGCAAGCGCGGGCATGTGGAACATGCGGGTTAGGCCGCTGTGGCGCAGCAGCCCACAATGCGTGAGAAGACTTGGCCGCCGCAATACCTAAACTCGTGCCCTGACCCATGCCCTGATCTATGCCGCTCGACGACCTGGACCGCCGCCTCATCGCTCTGCTGCAAGCCAACGCACGCACCAGCGCCGCTGACTTGGCGCGGCAATTGGCCGTGGCGCGCACCACCGTGCTGGCGCGCCTGGCGCGGCTGGAAAAACAAGCCGTCATCGTGGGCTACACCGTGCGCCTGGGCCAGCAGGAAGGCGACCGTGGCGTTGAGGCCTACGTGGGCATCCGCACCGAACCCAAGGCCGCCCGATTGGTGACGCAGCGCCTGGCCACCTTGCCTGAATTGCGGCAGTTATGTTCGGTCAGCGGTGAGTTCGACTACCTGGCGCTGCTGCACGCGGATTCAACGTCCAAGTTGGATGCGCTGCTCGATGAGATTGGCGCTTTTGAAGGTGTGCTCAAGACCAACACCAGCGTGGTGCTGGCGCGGCGCATTGACCGCGCGGCTTGAGG
>JANNEX010000660.1:0-2802 GCA_031379155.1 Rubrivivax sp. | reverse complement strand
GAAGGCTCGTCGAGCAGCACCACGTCGGGGTTGAGCATGACGGCACGCGCCATGGCCAGCATCTGCTGTTCACCGCCCGACAGCGTGCCGGCCAGCTGCAGGCGGCGCTCTTTGAGGCGCGGGAAGAGTTCCATCGCACGTTCAAGGTCGCGCTTCACATCGCCCTTGGGCCGGCTGCCCGTGAGGCGCGGAAAAGCGCCGAGCAGCAGGTTGTCAGCCACGCTCATGGTGGCAAACACGCGCCGGCCTTCGGGCGAATGCGCCAGGCCCAAGCGCGCGATGTGAAAAGACTCGAGGCCGGCGATGGCTTTGCCATTGAGCACGATGTCGCCTTCACGCGGCGCCAGCATGCCCGAGACGGCGCGCATGGTGGTGGTCTTGCCGGCACCGTTGGAGCCGATCAGCGTCACCACCTGGCCCTTGGGCACTTCGATGGTGATGCCGTGCAGCACTTCGACCTTGCCGTAGCCGGCATGCAGGTTGCGGATGGTCAGCATGGGGTGCTCCGGTCGTTCATGTGGCTTGCGTGGCTTGCGTGGCTTGAGCAGCTTCGCCGCCCAGGTAGGCTTCGATGACCTTGGGGTCGGCGCGCACCTGCGCCGGTGTGCCCTCGGCAATCTTCTGGCCAAAGTCGAGCACGCTGACGGTGTCGCAAATGGCCATCACCACGTCCATATGGTGTTCGATCAAGATCACGGTGATGCCATGCGCCTTGATCTTGGCGATGATGGCCACCAGCTCTTTAATGTCGGGCGCGGTCAGGCCTGCGGCGGGTTCGTCCAGCAGCAGCAACTGCGGGTCCAGCGCCAGGGCGCGGGCAATCTCCAGCAGGCGCTGTTTGCCATACGGCAGGTTGCGCGCTTCTTCAAATGCCAGGTCAGCCAGGCCCACAAAACTCAGCAGCGACAGCGCGCGCGCCGTGGCTGCCGCGTGTTCGCGCTTGTAGCGTGGCAGTTGCAAGGCCACGTCTAGCAGGTGGCTGTCAAAGGCGTGGTGCAGGCCGACCATGACGTTGTGCAAAGCGCTCATCTCGCCAAAGAGCTGCACATTCTGGAAGGTGCGTGCAATGCCCGACAGCGCAATGTCCGAAGGCGTGCGCCCGTTCACCGCCGCGCCCGCAAAGACCACCTGCCCTGCCGTGGGCTGGTAGATGCCGGTCAGCACATTCATCAGCGTGCTCTTGCCCGAACCGTTGGGCCCGATCAGGCCGTGCACGCTGCCGCGCTGCACGCTCAAGTCCACCAGGTTCAGCGCCTTGAGGCCGCCAAATTGCATCAGCACCTGCTGCGCCACCAGCAGCTCTTGCGGCGCGTCGCTGCGTGCGCGCATCAGCGGGTCATCAAGGGTCGGGGCATCGTCAACGACGTCAACGCTGTCATGGCTGTTGGCCGGCCGGCCCAGGGCCTGACGCACAAAGCCGACGATGCCGTCTTGCAGGTAGTACACAACGAACAGCGTGATGACGCCAAACACCGACAGGCGCCAGTCGGTCATGGACTGCAAGACAAACGACACAGCCGCCAAAGCGATGCTGCCCACCACCGGCACCGCCAGGCGCTGCACGGTGCTGCGCTTCCTGGCCAACAGCACGGCGGCGCCGACTGTGATGAGAACCGCCAGCACCACCGCGCCGATGCGAAACCATTCCAGGTCGTCCAACAACTTGGGCAGCAGCACGATGATGGCCGCGCCCAACAGCGAGCCGATGCGGCTCTTGCGCCCGCCCATGATGACGGCCAGCAAGAACAGCACCGTCAGCTCAAAGTTGTAGGTGTTGGGGCTGATGTACTGCTCTGAGTACGCATACAGCGCGCCCGCCAAACCCGCCAAGCCGGCGCTGATGACGAAGGCGTAGACCTTGTAGCGGTAGACGCTGACGCCCATGCAGTCAGACGCCACCGGGCTGCCACGCAGGGCTTCAAAAGCGCGGCCCAGGTGTGAACGCAGGATGCGGTGCACGACGATCAGCGACAGCACCAGCATCACGCTCACGACCCAGAAAAATTCCGTCTCGCCCAGCTTGTGGCCAAACAGTTCAGGCTTGCCCAGCTTGATGCCTAACGGGCCTTCGGTGAGGAAGCTCATCTCATTGATGAGAATCTGGATGATGGTGCCAAAGGCCAACGTCACCATGGCCAGATAGGGCCCCGTGACGCGCAGCGCAGGCAAGGCCAGCAAAGCACCAAACACGGCAGTCACGGCAATGGCCGCGGGCAGCGTCAGCCACAGCGACAAGCCCAGCTTCAACACCAGCACCCCCGCCGTGTAGGCGCCCACGCCAAAGAGGCCCGCGTGGCCCAGCGACACCTGGCCGGTGTAGCCCACCACGATGTCCAGCCCGAACAACAAGATGGCGTAGATGAGGATGGTCTCGACCAAGTGCACGTAGTAAGGGTTGTGCACGATCAGCGGAAAGACGGCCAGCGCCAGCACGGCTACGCCGCCCAGCAGCCAGGGGCCACGGCCCAGGCCAGTCAAGCGAGCCAGCAGACCCGGCGTGGGCAGTGGCAGCGTGGCCACGGGGGAGGCAGATTGCGTCATGGCGGTCACACCTTCTTGATGGCAGTCTTGCCAAACAGGCCCGCCGGCTTGATGGCCAGCACGGCCAGCAGCAGCACCAGGCCGGGCACGTCTTTGTAGCCGGTGGAGATATAAAAGCCGGTGGTCGTCTCGGCAATGCCCAGGATCAAACCGCCGACCACGATGCCCATGCCGCTGGTCAGGCCGCCAATGATGGCCACCGCAAAAGCCTTCAGGCCCAGCACCGCGCCCATGGTCGAACCCGTCAGCGTGAGTGGCGCA
>JANNEX010000652.1:0-2200 GCA_031379155.1 Rubrivivax sp. | reverse complement strand
GCTCAAGCGCTTGCAGCAGGCGGTGATGGACAACGCCAATGTGTTTGAAGTGCTGATGGACGCCGTGCGCACATGCAGCCTGGGGCAGATCACGAATGCGCTGTTTGAAGTGGGTGGGCAGTACCGGCGCAGCATGTAGCGGCCAACGGGCAGCGCCTGTCGCACGAGTCGGCCAACGGCTGCAGCGCCTTCATGCAGAATCGCCCCGCCTGGGTGCAAGTGGAGCGTGCATGGTTTACCGGTGGAACCTGGAAGGAACTGCCCTTGAGTTTCCGACGCCGTATGCCGTGGAGAACCGCTTCTTGGTCTGGCGCGGTTATGCGCTGATCGCGCTTGCCGTGCTGGTGGCGCTGCTGCCCTCGCTGGTGAGCCCGGGTACCGATGTCACGGTGCTGGCCAGTGTCGACAACCCGGTTGAGCCCGGCAGCGCTTGGCCGCACTTGTTGGGCGCTTTGCTGATGGCCGTGCTGGGTACGCTCAACCTGGTGCAGGCGTCGCGCCAACGCGCGCTGTTGTTGATGCCTGGCCAACCGGCTTCGCTGATGCCCGAAGTGGCGCATGAGGCCAATGGCAGCAGCCCTGGCGCGCCGGCGCTGATGCAGGCCTTGAGCCGCGGCATGGTGTTGCCGCCGCCCCTGGCCGGGCCTTATGCCGGCGCTTTGCGCAAACTGTGCGGTGAGCTGGGTTCACCGCCAAGCACCCTGTTGACCTACTTGCGTTCACGCGTGGCGCACCTGCTGTTGCTGGGCGGCCTGGCGCTGTTGATGGCGGTCGGCTGGGGTGCCGGTGTGGTGCTGGCCAAACCGCTGGCCGCCCACTTTGTGGCTTTGCTGGTGCTGCTGGTGGCTAGCGCTTTGTGGGTGCGCCATGCACTGCAAACCACGGCGGCCGCTGCGTCGCCGGGCCTTTTGATTTCGGTGCTCTTGGCGGCGCTGCTGATGGTCTTGCCGCTGGTGTGGTTTTCGGCTTCGCTGCCGGGGCAGGAACGTTGGCCCAAGTTGACCTTGCCGGCGGGCGCCTTGGCCTTCTTGGCCCTGGCCTTCTTGATCGAAGTTTTGGCCCTGATGGCAGCGCGCCAGCAACTCAGCGACCCGCGTCCATCGCGTGTCAGCCCGCAAGAAGCGACGCTGAGTTTTGACGCCGACCCGGGCCAGCTGCTGGCCGTGGTCGACCGCGAATTGCACCGCCGTTGGGCCGAAGGCATACCCAATCGCCGCTATGCACGCGTGGTGCCGGCGGTGGATCTGTCCAACGAAGAAGGCAGCTTCAGCGGCCTGGTGTTGGAAGAATCACAACCCCTGGTGCCCGGTGCGGCGCGCGGCACGGTGAAGTCAGCGGCGCCGCGCGCTGCCGTCAAGCACGGCCTGTGGCTGCCGCTGCTGGCCTGGGTAGGTCTGTTGGCCAGCCTGGCCGGTGGCCTGATGTGGGCCTGGTCAACACGCACCCACCTGCAAGACGGTAGCGCGTCGTGGCTGCCCAGCATGGTGGGCCTGGTGTGCCTGCTGCTGGGTGCCTACGCCATGCGTGTGGCCCACCTGCTGTGGAGCCGCGTGGAGGTGGATTCAAGCTTCATCTGGCTCGACTTCAAGGGCAGTTTTTTCAGGGTGGCTGGTGTGCCAGGTGTGCCAGGTGTGCCGGGCGTGCCGAGTGTCCAGGGTGTTGCACCGGCAGCCGCCACCGGCCGCGATGCCGCCGCCGCGCCAATCGGCGTGGAAGGGCTGACACTCAAGTCCTGCGTGGTGCAGGCACGCTCTGTGTATTACGCCGCCGGCCCCAACAGCCTGGGCAGCCGCACGCTGGTCTCACTGGTGGGCGACAGCAAGGCCGCCACGCACTGGACCAGCCTGGCGCAGGGCTTTGCGCAGACGCTGGCGCAAAGCCCGGCCGCCACCACGTCAACCGTGGCCGCCATGGCCGCCGCACGGGGCAAAGTGCGCGAGCGCCGACGTGCCGATGAACAAGCCGCAGATGCCCCGCGCAAGCCGGCGCGTTTTTGTGCCGGCTGTGGCACGCCGCTGCTGGTGGGCGCGCGTTTTTGCCAGCACTGCGGCGCCACCGTGGCCTGAGAGGGTGTAGACGAAATGATCTATGCTGCCAGTCTGGTCGCGAGGATACGCGCCTCGGCCAACCAGACCCACGCGAGCGGGGCCCAGTTGGACCGATCATGGTGTGCCATGAGGCGGCGCGCGCGCTCGTTCCA
>JANNEX010000564.1:0-3248 GCA_031379155.1 Rubrivivax sp. | reverse complement strand
GTGCGCCACTGTCAAGGCAGGGTCCACGCCGCGCTCAAAGCGGTGGCCAGCATCGGTGTTGAAGTTGAAGCGGCGTGAACGGCCCTGCACCGCCAGTGGCCACCAGAAGGCGGCTTCGACGTAGACGTTTTGTGTGGTGTCAGACACCGCCGTGGCGTCGCCGCCCATGATGCCGGCCAGCGACTCCACGGCCAACGCGTCGGCAATCACGCCGACCTTTTCATCGACCGTGATGGTGTTGCCGTTGAGCAGCTTGAGCGTCTCACCCTTCTCACCCCAGCGCACCACCAGTTTGTCGTGAATCTTGTCAAGGTCAAAGATGTGCGACGGGCGGCCAAACTCGAACATCACGTAGTTGCTGATGTCGACCAGCGCGGTCACGCTGCGCTGGCCGCAGCGTGCCAACCTGTCAACCATCCAGGTAGGCGTTTTGGCTTGGGTGTTGACACCGCGCACGACGCGGCCCGAGAAGCGGCCGCAGAGATCGGGGGCCTTCACTTCGACCGTTAGCATTTGGTCGTGCACTGGCGGTACGGGTTTGATCACCGGCGTGTGCAGCGGCGTGCCGGTCAACGCCGACACTTCACGCGCCACGCCATACACGCTAAGCACATGCGCCAAATTGGGCGTGAGCTTGAGCGTGAACAGCGTGTCGTCCAGCTTGAGCCAGTCGCGCACGTTGACGCCCAATGGCGCATCGGCAGCCAGCTCCAGCAGGCCGCCATGGTCATCAGCGATTTTCAGTTCACGTGCTGAGCAGAGCATGCCCGCGCTGTCGACGCCGCGCAGCTTGCCCAGGCCGATCTTGAAGGGCTGGCCGTCGGCTTGTGTGTCATCAGCCGGCGGCAGTTCAGCACCCACGATGGCCAGCGGCACCTTGATGCCAACCCGCGCATTGGGCGCGCCGCAGACGACTTGCAGCGGACCGCCCGGTGAATGTGCACCAGCGTCAACGGTGCAGACACGCAAGCGATCTGCCTGCGGATGCGGCACGGCAGTCAGGATCTGCGCCACCACCACGCCCGTGAACGGCGGCGCCACGGGGCGCAACTCTTCCACCTCCATGCCGCTCATGGTCAGCAGGTCAGCCAGTTGCTGGGTGCTCAGCGGCGGGTTGCAGAACTCGCGCAGCCAGGATTCAGGGAATTGCATGGTTCAGCGAAACTGTTGAAGGAAGCGCAGGTCGCCGTCAAACATCAGGCGCAGGTCGTCGATGCCATAGCGCAGCATGGCCAGGCGGTCAGGGCCCATGCCAAAGGCAAAGCCGATGTGCTGTTCTGGGTCAAGACCGTAGTTGCGCACAACGTTGGGATGCACCTGGCCAGAGCCGGCCACTTCAAGCCAACGCCCGGCCAGCGGGCCGCTGCGGAACGAGATGTCGATCTCGGCACTGGGCTCGGTGAAGGGGAAGAAGCTGGGGCGAAAGCGCACGTCGAAGTCATCGGTCTCGAAGAACTCACGCACGAAGCTGCTGAACACCACCTTCAAGTCCTTGAAGCTGACATTGCTGCCTATCCACAGGCCTTCGCACTGGTGGAACATGGGCGAATGCGTGGCGTCGCTATCGACGCGGTAAGTGCGGCCGGGGGCGATGACGCGAATCTCGGGCATCGGACTCACGTGGGCGTACCTGGCCGCATGCATGCGTGCGTACCTCACCTGCATTGGGCTGGTGTGCGGGCGCAGATTCAGCCAGTGGCCTTGTGCGTCTTTCAGGTCCACATAGAAGGTGTCCTGCATCGACCGCGCAGGATGGTTCTCGGGGTTGTTGAGCGCCGTGAAGCTCATCCAATCGGTTTCGATCTCGGGGCCTTCGGCGACGTCAAAACCCATGCTGGCAAAGATGGCCTCGATGCGTTCAATCGTGCGGCTCACCGGGTGCAGGCCACCCATGCCGCGCTGGCGGCCCGGCAGTGTCACGTCCAGCGCTTCGGCACGCAGTTGCGCTTCAAGCTCAGTGCGCGACAAGCGTTCTCGCGCGGCGTTCAGCAGCGCTTCAATCTGCGCCTTGGCCTGGTTGATGAGAGCGCCGCGGCTCTTTTTTTCTTCGGCCGGCAAGGCGCCCAAGCCTTTGAGCAATTCGGTCACACGCCCGCTCTTGCCCAGAAAACGGGCCTTGGCGTTTTCGAGTTCTGCGCCCTGTTGCGCGGCGTCGAAGTCCGCTTGCGCGGCTTGCACGAGGGTGTCCAGATCGTTCATGGGCAGAGAAGAAATGAAAAAAGGCCGCCCCGAGGTGACGGCCTTCGAATGCTTGGTAGATGCACCCGGGCCGCAAAGCCCAGGCGCAAAGAATCAAGCCAGTTGAGCCTTCACCTTGTCGACGATGCTCTTAAAGCCCGCCGGGTCGTGGATGGCCATGTCCGACAGCACCTTGCGGTCGATGTCGATTTGCGCCTTCTTC
The DNA here is from genome assembly GCA_031379155.1 of Rubrivivax sp. Lineage (GTDB taxonomy): Bacteria > Pseudomonadota > Gammaproteobacteria > Burkholderiales > Burkholderiaceae_C > Rubrivivax. The sequence goes on along the minus strand of JANNEX010000564.1, from coordinate 847 downwards.
AGCCCGGCCATGAACTTGCTGTAGGTGACACCCAACTCACGGCTGGCGGCGTTGATGCGCGCAATCCAGAGTTGGCGGAACACCCGCTTGCGGGTGCGGCGGTCACGGTAGGCGTATTGGCCGGCCTTCATCACCGCCTGTTTGGCGATGCGGAAGACGTTCTTGCGGCGGCCGCGGTAGCCCTTGGCCAGGGCCAGGATCTTCTTGTGACGTGCGTGGGCTATGACACCACGTTTGACGCGAGGCATGTGTGTGCTCCTTGTTCAGTGTGGTGTTTACAGGCCAGCGAAAGGCAACATCTGAGCCATGTGGCTCATGTTGCTCTCGTGCACGTTGACGGCGCCACGCAAGTTGCGCTTGCGGCTGGTGCTCTTCTTGGTGAGGATGTGGCGCTTGAAGGCTTGGCCGCGCTTGACAGTGCCACCCGGGCGAACGCGGAAACGCTTCTTGGCGCCGCTCTTGGTTTTCATCTTGGGCATTGCTGCTCCTTCTTCGTTTGCTGCTGCAGGCGACACCGAATTGACGGTGTGCTTGGGTGCCTTGCAGTCGCTTCTTTTTCACTGCTGAGGCAAGCAAGCCGCAGCAGCGAAATCCTTGAATCCTTACTTCTTAACTACTACTTTCGCTTCGGCGCCAGCACCATGATCATCTGGCGCCCTTCCAGCTTGGGCATGTGCTCGACCATCGCCACATCGGCCAACTCGTCGCGGATGCGCTCGAGCATGCGCATGCCGATGTCCTGGTGCGTGATCTCGCGGCCTCTGAAGCGCAGCGTGACCTTGCCTTTGTCGCCGTCTTCTGAGATGAAGCGGCGCAGGTTGCGCATCTTGATGTTGTAGTCACCGTC
>JANNEX010000497.1:0-1511 GCA_031379155.1 Rubrivivax sp. | reverse complement strand
GAAGACCACAAGGTCGAGAATCCCAAATGAGCGCGAGTTGAAAGCCGCGACGATGGCCCGCACGCGCCACCCCGAATGGCACCGCAGCGACCGCATAGGCTGGCTGCGCGCTGCGGTGCTGGGCGCCAACGACGGCATCGTCTCAACGGCCAGCCTGGTGGTCGGTGTGGCGGCAGCCAGCGCCGCCACGGAAACGGTGCTGATGACGGGTGTGGCCGGGCTGGTGGCCGGCGCGATGTCGATGGCCGCCGGCGAATATGTCTCGGTGCATTCGCAAGCCGACACCGAGAAGGCCGACCTGGCGCGCGAGCGCAGCGAGCTGGCAAACAACCCCGCCGCCGAACAGCGTGAGCTGGCCGCGATTTATGTCGGCCGCGGCCTGGCGCCAGCGCTTGCCACGCAGGTGGCCACACAGCTGATGGCGCACGACGCCATCGGCGCGCACGCGCGCGACGAGCTCGGCATCTCAGCGACGCTGAGCGCGCGGCCGGTGCAGGCGGCGTTGGCTTCGGCCGCCAGTTTTGCCGTCGGCGCGGCGCAGCCGCTGGCCGTGGTCTGGCTGGCGCCGGGGCCCAAGCTGATCGTTTGGGTCTCGCTGATGTCGCTGGCTTTCCTGGCCGTGCTCGGCGTGGTGGCGGCGCGCGCCGGCGGCGCGGGCGTGGTAGCCAGTGCGGCGCGTGTCACCTTCTGGGGCGCACTGGCCATGGCCATCACGGCCGGCGTGGGCTCGCTGTTTGGCGCCGCGGTGTGATCGTGGTGCTGAAGCCAGCCCACCTGGCGCTGATGTCCAACAAAGGGCCCAAGGCCAACGCTCAAACTTCATGGCGGAGAACGTGATGCCTGACTTCCTGTCACCCGAACTGCTGCTCAAGATGCACGCCTACTGGCGCGCGGCCAACTACCTTTCTGTAGGGCAGATCTACCTGCAAGACAACGCGCTGCTGCAAACCCCGCTGAAGCTTGAACACATCAAGCCGCGCTTGCTGGGCCATTGGGGCACGACACCGGGCTTGAACCTGCTCTACGTGCACCTGAACCGGCTCATCAAGGACAACGACCTGAACATGATCTACGTCATGGGCCCGGGCCACGGCGGGCCTGGCATCGTGGCGCACAGCTACCTTGAGGGCTCGTACACCGAGCACTACCCGGCCATCGAACGCAACCGCAGCGGTGTGCAGCGGCTGTTTCGCCAGTTCTCATGGCCGCAGGGCATTCCCAGCCATGTCTCGCCCGAATTGCCGGGCTCTATCCACGAAGGTGGAGAGTTAGGCTATTCGTTGGCGCACGCTTATGGGGCGGCCTTCGACAACCCCGACCTCATCGTGGCGTGTGTCGTCGGCGACGGCGAGGCCGAGACCGGCGCGCTGGCAGCAAGCTGGCATTCCAACAAGTTCTTGAACCCCGCGCGTGACGGCGCGGTGCTGCCCATCCTGCATCTCAACGGCTACAAGATCGCCAACCCCACGCTGCTGGCGCGCATCAGCCGCCAGGAGCTGACCGACCTGATG
>JANNEX010000474.1:0-9843 GCA_031379155.1 Rubrivivax sp. | reverse complement strand
TTGGCCAGCAGTGCCAAGGGCTACTACAAGGCTGCGGGCCTGGACGTGACGATTGACGCCGGCAACGGCAGCGGCGGCACGGTGACGCGCGTGGCCAGTGGCAGCTACGACATGGGATTCGCCGACCTGGCTGCGCTGATGGAATTCCACGCCAACAACCCCGACGCGCCGAACAAGCCGGTGGCGGTGATGATGGTCTACAACAACACGCCGGCCGCCGTGTTGGCACTGAAAAAAAGCGGCATCAGCAAACCTTCTGACCTGAACGGCAAGAAGCTGGGCGCACCCGCGTTTGACGCCGGGCGCAAGGCCTTCCCCATCTTTGCCAAGGCCAACAACATCAGCGGCGTGCAGTGGACCAGCATGGACCCGCCGTTGCGCGAAACCATGCTCGTGCGTGGCGACATCGAAGCCATCACCGGCTTTTCATTCACGTCGCTGCTGAACCTGGAAGCGCGTGGCGTGAAGATCGAAGACGTGGTGGTGCTGCCTTTCCCGGCGCACGGCGTCAAGCTCTACGGCAACGTCATCATCGCCACGCCCAAGATGCTCAAAGAAAACCCGGCGGCGGTGAAGGCGTTTCTGAGCGCATTTTTGAAGGGCGCCAAAGAAGTCATGGCCAACCCCGACCCCGCCATTGAGTACGTCAAGGCGCGCGACGGCATCATCAATGTCGACTTGGAAAAGCGCCGCTTGCGCATGGCCATTGACGCCGTGGTGGCCAGCCCCGACGCACGCGCCGAAGGCTTTGGCATGGTGGTGCCGGGCCGCCTGGCTTTGATGGCGTCACAGGTCTCGGATGCGTTTGCCACCAAGACACGCATTGACCCGGGCGCGGTGTGGACCGACGCCTACTTGCCGCCCAAGGCCGAACTCAACATCCTGCCGCCACCTGGAAAAAAATGAGGCAAGAAGTAGTCGTCAGCGCCAGCACTAGTGCAGATCCCAGGCCAGTTGCACCATGAAGGCCGCGTCGCCCAGCAAATGAACGGTGACCGAGTTGTTCTTGTTGAACTGCCAGCCCATGGACACCAGCGCGCCAGGCGAGAAGCCGTTGTAGTTCAGCGGCACCTTGTGTTGGTACTTGCCGCGGTAGCCGTAGAGCAAACCGGCCGAGAACTGGGCGAAGATTTCTTCCTGGCCAAACAGGGCGGGGTAGCGCTTGCCCAGATAGACGTAGGCGCTGGGTTGGCCGAAGGAATTGCGGAAGTAGGAAGCGCCGGCCAGCCAGTCGTCGGGCGTCTGTCTTTCAGCTGCCAGCGCCCACACGTGTTTGTGTTCGGCGCTGTAGCGAAAGTGGTGCGAAAACGGCGACACGCCCACGCGCCAAAAACCGGGGCCGGTCCACTTGTCGATGTCGACCACGCGCTGCACGGTGGACATCACAAGGCCGGGGCCAGCGGGCTCGTTGTCAGCGGCGCAAGTCGGGGCCGCCAACAGGCTGCACGCACACACAAAAATGGCCCCCAGGGGCCGGTGATGCAAAGAATTCATGGGCCGCATTGTCGCAGCTTGGGCCATGCGGCCGACTGATCGCCGCCCCAGGCGTTGGGCAGCGCTGTTGACCGCAGTGCTGCTGGCCACCAGCCCACTGCTGGGTGGCTGCGCCTGGCTCGATACCAAACAAACACAACTGGCCTTGCGCCCCACCCCCGGCCGCCCGGCCAACCTGCCGCTTGACAGCGAGTTGTTCAAGCCCGGTGATGAACGCTGGCTGGTCAGCGTGCCGACCAAAGAGGGCAAGGGCAGCGAACAATTGGCACTGTGGTGGCTGCCGCAAGCGTCCAACCCGCAAGCGCCCGCGCTGCTGTACCTGCACGGCACCTTTCGCAACCTCTACCAGAACCTGGCCAAGATAGACGCGCTGCGTCAAGCGGGCTATGCGGTGCTGGCGGTGGATTACCGCGGCTGGGGCGACAGCACGGTGATATCGCCCAGCGAAGCAACCATCACCGCCGACGCCGCAACCGCCTGGGCGGAATTGCAAAAGCGCCAGCCGCAGGCCAGCCAGCGTGTCATCTTCGGCCACTCGATGGGCGGCGCGGTGGCCGTGCGCCTGGCCAGTCGATTGCACGGCGGCAGCGACTACGCGGCGCTGGTGCTGGAAGCCACGTTTACACGCCTGCCCGATGTGGCCGCCGCATCGGGCTTTTGGGGCCGCCTGGCGGCTGCGGCCACGACGCTGCAATTTGATTCGCTGTCACGCATCAAAAACATCGACGCACCACTGCTCATGCTGCACGGTACGGCCGACAACACGGTGCCGATTGCGTTGGGCCGCCGCCTGCGTGACGCAGCGCCGGCAGGTGTGCGCTGGGTGGAGTTTGAAGGCGGGTCACACAGCCGTTTGCACAGCGAAGACAGCGTGCTGTATCAGCAGACTTTGCAGTCAGTCATGCCCGGCCGAAAGAGCAAACCCATCAGCCCCAGCCGTGTGCAATCGCCATGACCGCTTTTGTCGACTTTCAAAACGTCTGGCTGGCCTACAACGACGAGTTGCTGGCACAAGGCCACTACGCGGTGGAAGACATTTCTCTGCAAGTGCACGAAGGTGAATTCATCGCCATCGTCGGCCCCAGCGGCTGTGGCAAGAGCACCTTCATGAAGCTGACCACGGGCCTGAAGATGCCCAGCAAAGGCAGCATCCACATCGCAGGCCAGCCGGTGACGGGGCCACTCAAGATCAGCGGCATGTCCTTCCAGGCGCCCAGCCTGCTGCCCTGGCGCACGACGGTGGACAACGTGCTGCTGCCGCTGGAAATTGTCGAGCCCTACCGCAGCCAGTTTCGCCGCAGGCGCAAAGAGTTTGAGGCCAAGGCGAGAGAACTGTTGCAAAGCGTGGGGCTGGCCGGCTTTGAGGACAAATTCCCCTGGCAGTTGTCGGGCGGCATGCAGCAGCGCGCCAGCATTTGCCGCGCCCTGGTGCACGAGCCCAAGATGCTGTTGCTGGACGAGCCTTTTGGTGCGCTGGACGCCTTCACGCGCGAAGAACTGTGGTGCGCGCTGCGCGACTTGCAGGCGGCCAAGAAGTTCAACGTCATCCTGGTCACGCACGACTTGCGGGAGAGTGTTTTCCTGGCCGACACGGTGTACGTGATGAGCAAAAGCCCGGGCCGGTTCGTGGTGCGCCGCGACATCGACCTGCCGCGCCCGCGCGACCTGGAGTTGACCTACACGCCCAAATTCACTGACATCGTGCACGAGCTGCGCGGCCACATTGGCGCGATCAGAAAAACGACGGCGGCGGTGGCGCCATGAAGATCAGCAAAAACATGGAACGCTGGTCGCCGCTGATCGTGCTGGGGGCCGCGCTGCTGCTGTGGCAGTTGATCGTGACGGTCTTCAACATCGCCGAGTTCATCTTCCCCAGCCCGTGGCAAATAGCCTTGCAGTTCATCGAATTCAAAGGCGCGCTGATTGAAGCCGCGTGGAAGACTTTTTGGGTCACCATGCTGGGCTTTGCCATCAGCATCGTGGTGGGCGTGATGCTGGGCTTTTTGATTGGCAGCAGCCGCCTGGCCTACACCGCGCTGTACCCACTGATGGTGGCCTTCAACGCCGTGCCCAAGGCGGCGGTGGTGCCCATCCTGGTGGTCTGGTTTGGCATCGGCCTGGGGCCGGGTGTGATCACGGCTTTTTTGATCAGCTTCTTTCCCATCACCGTCAACATCGCCACCGGCCTGGCCACGCTCGAGCCTGAATTGGAAGACGTGCTGCGCGTGCTGGGCGCCAAGCGCTGGGACGTGCTAATCAAGGTTGGCCTGCCGCGTTCCATGCCCTACTTCTACGGCAGCCTGAAGATCGCCATCACGCTGGCCTTTGTGGGCACCGTGCTGGCCGAGATGACGGCGGGTGACTCGGGCATTGGCTACCTCATGCAGACGGCCGGCAGCCAGCAGCGCATGCCGCTGGCATTCGCCGGCCTGGTGACCATTGGCGCCATGGCCATGGCCATGTATGAGCTCTTCAGTTGGGTCGAAAAACGCACCACGGGCTGGGCGCACCGTGGCTCACAAGGTGAGTAAGCCGTGACTGATGAGCAAGCGGTGCGCCACCTGCGCCGCGCCAATCAAATCGCGCAAGACGCCGTGGCCAAAGGTCGTCATCCTTTTGGCGCCCTGCTGGTGGCGGCTGACGACGAGACTGTGCTGCTGGAGCACGCCAACGTCGACAGCGTCAACCACGCAGAAGCGGTGTTAGCCCGTGTTGCTGCGCATCGCTTTGACGCGGCCACGTTGTGGCGCTGCACGCTGGTCACCACGGTCGAGCCTTGCGCCATGTGCGCGGGCACACAGTACTGGGCGCACATCGGCAAGCTGGTCTACGGTTTGAGTGAAAGGCAGCTGTTGCACATCACCGGCAGCCACGAAGAAAACCCGACCCTGGACCTGCCCTGCCGCGAGGTCTTTGCACGGGGCCAAAAGCCCGTGCAGGTGATGGGCCCGGTGGCGGCGGTGGAAGAAGAAATCGCTGCCGTGCAGCGTGCCTTTTGGGCCAGCCGGTAAAGGGCGTGGGCTGGCACGCGCAACTCAAGCTGGACTACCGCCGCGACGGTGAGCACACGCTGGCGCATGACCAGCACGAGGGCCCGCTGCGTGTCTTGCAGCGCCTGTATCCCGAAGGCCCGGGCGTCTGCCACCACGTGGTGCTGCACCCGCCAGGCGGGGTGGTGGGCGGGGACGAATTGCACCTGCAAGCCACGCTGACCGAAGGCAGCCACGCGCTCATCACCACGCCCGGTGCGACACGCTTTTACCGCAGCGAAGGGCAGCGTGCTTTGCAATCGGTGCGCCTGCATGTGCACCGCGGCGCGCGGCTGGAATGGCTGCCCATGGAGGCCTTGGCCTACAGCGGCTGCCTGGCACACAGCCAGGTTCACATGGACTTGGCGCCGGGCGCAGAAATGATGGGCTGGGACGTGCTGGCGCTGGGCTTGCCGGCAGCGCAGCAGCCCTTTGTGCAGGGCCGTTTCAGCCAGCAGATTGAACTGCGTGGCGCGTGGCTTGAAAAGGGTGTCATCGCCGCCACCGACGACACGCTCTTGCACAGCGCTGTCGGCTTGGCCGGGCAGGGTGTGTTGGCCACGCTGTGGTTTGCTGCCGGCCAGGCGCTGGGCCAGCGTGAAACCTTGCTGGACGTCGCGCGCCAGGTGGTGGGCGGCGACGCGCTGGCGCGCTGCGCCGGTGTCACGTCGCCCCAGCCCAGCGTGGTGGTGCTGCGTGTGCTGGCCCAGCGTGTGGAGCCCGCCATGGCCTTGCTGGTGCGGGTGCGTGCGGCTTGGCGGCAGGTGGCCTGGCAGTTGGCCGACCACCGGCCACGCATCTGGTCAACCTGAATCCGTTCGGGCCCGCGTGGGCGCGCGGCTGGCAGGGACACCTAACTTTCGTGGTGAGCGCAATCAATCGCACACCCCGGCTGTTGTCAGGGGTGGCGCACCTCAAGGTTGGCCAGTGCGCCGGGTCGCGTGCGTCGTTTGCCAGGCATCCTGGCCAGGCGGCCGTCTTGAAGCCGCCAGCGCAGAGACATCGCCACGGGCACGGCCACGGCCAGCGCGGCGGCCAGGATGAGCAGGTTCTGCGTCAGGCTCCAGTAGGCCAAAGGCTTGGCCATGCCCAGGAAACCGGCCACCAGCCAACTGGTGGTGCTGAGTGCGCCACAGATCATCAACAAGCTGGCTTCCAGGCCCGCCAAAGGCCGGTCGCTGATGAGACGCGGAAAGCACCACAAGCGCAGCAAAAAACCGTTGGCGGTGAGCAAACACACGCTCAAGAGCTTGGCCTGCAATTTTGGGTTGACGGCCAATTGGTCCCAGCCGTCCAGCGCCACGATGGCCAGGCCGCTGAGCCACAGGCCCACCAGCAGGGCGGCCACCTGGCGGTGCGTGCGCAGCAAGTGTGAGGCACTGATGCGGGAGCGCAGCAAGCGCCAGTCGGTGCTGAGCACGGCGTGCAGCGCGAAGACGGCCAGCAAGAGGTGGCTGTAGAGAAGGGCCAGTCGCAGGGCAGTGTGCATGGACTTGAGAGATCAGGGAAAGAAGCCGGTGAAGTGTGTACTCTGTCGCGGTCCGGCGATTCCGCGCCGAACAATATGTTGCATCGCTTAAACCTGCATCCATCCGGAGTCTGGGGCAACGGGCAAGTCGGGGCTGGCCCGGGTTTGTCCGGGTTTGTCCGGATTTGTCCGGGTTTGTCCGGGTTTGTCTTAGGCGCCGCTATCCTCAAGCCATGTACGCGCCGTTCTTTGGCCTTAGCCGGCCGCCGTTTTCCTTAGCGCCCGACCCGCGCTTTTTATTCATGAGCGAGCGCCACCGTGAGGCGCTGGCGCACCTGCTGTATGGCGTGGGTGGGGGCGGCGGCTTTGTGCTGCTGACGGGTGAGATCGGCGCGGGCAAGACCACCGTGGCGCGTTGCTTCCTGGAGCAGTTGCCCAAGCACTGCGTGGTGGCCTACATCTTCAACCCCTGCCTGAGCGTGATTGAGTTGCTGCAAACCGCGTGCAGCGAATTTGGCCTTGCAGCTTTGCCTGTGGGCGCCAGCGTGAAAGCGCATGTCGATGCACTCAACCGCTTCTTGCTGGAGTCCCACGCCAAGGGCGCGCACGCCTTGCTCGTGATCGACGAAGCGCAGGCCCTGCAAGCGCCCGTGCTGGAGCAATTGCGCCTGCTCACCAACCTCGAAACGGCCGAGAAGAAGCTGCTGCAGATTGTGCTCATCGGCCAGCCAGAATTGCGCGACATGTTGGCCCAGCCGGGGCTGGAGCAACTGGCACAACGGGTCATTGCGCGCTACCACCTGGGGCCCTTGACGTCGCTTGAAACGCGCCAGTACGTGGCCCACCGCCTGGGTGTGGCGGGCCCCAGCGTGCCGGTGCCCTTTGATGCCGGTGCGCTGGCGCGCATGCACGCGCTGACGGGTGGCGTGCCGCGCCGCATCAACTTGCTGGCCGACCGCGCCCTGCTGGGCGCCTATGGCCAGCGCAAGCGTGTGGTTGACGCACGCATGGTGCGCCAGGCCGCGGCCGAAGTGTTTGACCAGCGCAGACGGCGCCGTGCCAGCAAAACCGAGCCCTGGCTAGCCGCCGCCCTGGTGTTGGCGGTGGCCGCGCTCACGGGGCTGGGCTTGTGGGCCTGGCAGCGCCAAAACCCATCGGCGCCGGCCGCGAAATTGAACCCGGCGGCAGCCTCGGCTCCAGCCTCACCTGCCGTTCTTGCGGCTTCGGCGCCGGCCCGACAAACAGGCTCGGCGAGCAACCCGTTAACTGCGTCCGCGCAGAGCATGGCAACGGTGGTGGCGCAGCCCGCTGGTGCATCCGCCTTTGCCGAGCCGAAGCGAACTGTGGCCGCGGCGCCCAGCCAGGACGCGCGTGCGTTGCTGGCCGTCGCACAGCCCAGCGAGGCCTTGGCCTGGCGTGAATTGGCGCTGCGCTGGGGCGTGGCCATCGGTGAAGGTGAGCCCTGTGCGGTGGCGGCGCAGGCGCAACTGGCCTGTTTTCGCAGCAGCGCGGGCGGCTTGCAGCAGTTGCGCCAGTTGGCGCGCCCGGCCCTCATCGTGCTGCGCCCCGACGCTGGCGCCAAGGTCTATGCCTTGCTGGTGGCACTGGACGACACGCAGGCCACACTGCAAGTGGGCCGTCAGCAGTTTGAGCTGAGCCTGCTGGCCCTGGCGCGTGTCTGGCGCGGTGAATTTGCCACCTTCTGGCGCACGCCGCCGGGTTGGCGCGCCAATGCCAATGCCAATGCCAATGCCAATACCCATGCCGATGGCGAAGTCAGCAGCCCCGCACGCGCCTGGGTGGAGCAGCACTTGCCGGCGCCTGGCCAAGCGGCATCAGGATCGCCCACACCGGCGCGTTCGTGGCGCGAACGCGTGGCCGCCTACCAGTTGATGCAAGGCCTGCCCTCTGACGGTCGCGCCGGGCCGCTGACCCTGATGCACCTCAACCGCAGCGCGGGTGTCGACGAGCCGCGCCTGCCCAGCCCTGCTGCACCCACTGCCGCCACCGCCCGCTGAACCATGTCCTACATCCTTGATGCGCTGCGCCGTGCCGATGCTGAACGCCAGCGGGGCCAAGTGCCCGGCCTGCACGCCAATGCCCACCCACTGGAAGCGGCTTCAGTGCCGCGCAGCCGTCTGCCGCTGTGGTGGGGCCTGATAGCGGCGCTGCTGGTCTTGATGGGCGGGGCGGCTTGGTGGTGGTTCAGGCCAGGGGCAGCGCCAACGCCCGTCGTCATGGCTGCTGCCGTCGCGCCGCCGCTGAACCCAGCGGCAGCAGCGGCCGTGGCCATGCCCATGCCCATGCCCATGCCCATCGTGGTCTCGTCGCCGCCGCCGGCTGCAGTCACGCCGCAGCCCAGCCCAGTGACCGCGCCAGCACTGGCGGTCAAGGCGCCAGCGGCAGCCATGGCCACGGCACCCAAGCCCACGCCGCTGTCGCAACTGAGCCCCGAACAGCGCCGTGAACTGCCGCCCTTGTTGGTGGGTGGCTCGGTGTGGTCTGACAACGCCGCCAGCCGCTTTGTCATCCTTGATGGCCAAGTGGTGCACGAAGGCGACACGCTGGCCGCCGGCCTGGTGCTTGAACGCCTGCTGCCCAAGAGCGCGGTGCTGCGCTGGCGCGACACGCGCCTTGAGATCAGCCTGTGAAGTGACCCCGCAGCCCAGGGGTTGCCAGGGAAGGCCGCTAGCCAAGCCGGGCCGCCGTGCATGGATACTCAGCGCTGTACCAACCAACGACAGCGTGACAATGATTGGAGGATCCGTTCTGAGCGTGTGCAGCCAATTGCGCCGGCTGGCATTTGCCCTCATCTGCATGGCCGGCGCGGCCGCCGCCAGCGCACAAACCGTCTGGCTGGCTGGCCCCGAAGGCTCGGCGCTGACGCTGGACCAGGCGCTGAGCCAAGCCAAGGACGGCGACACGATTGAGCTGCTGTCGGGTGAATACCGTGGCAACCTGCTCTTTGACAATCGCAAGCTCACGCTGCGCGGCCCGCCGGGCGACAAGCCCGCACTGGTCAAGGGTGACGGCAAGCCAGGCAACGCCAAGGCGCTGTGGACCGTGCGTGGCGGCAACATGAGCATCGTCGGCATCGAATTCCGGGGTGCACGTTCTGCCGATGGTGGCGGTGCCGGCGTGCGCCAAGAGGGCGGCGAGCTGCTGATCGAACGCTGCAGTTTTTATGACAACGAACACGGCGTGCTCAGCCTCAACGACGACCAGGCCAAGCTGACCATCAACGCCAGCGTGCTGGGCCTGGCGCCCAAGGTGGTGGGTGGCTTGCATCACCTGCTCAACGTCGGGCGCATCGCCAAGCTCAGTGTCAGTGGCAGCCGTTTTCAGCAAGGCTTTGAAGGCCACTTGCTCAAGACGCGGGCGCGCGAAAACATCATCAGCTACAACTTCATTCACGATGGCAACCGGGGCGGTGCGTCGTATGAAATCGACATCGCCAACGGCGGCCTGGCCACCGTCATCGGCAACGTGGTGGGGCAGGGTGCCGATTCGCAAAACCCGGTCATGTTGATCTACGGCAGCGAAGACCGCGCCTGGGACAGAAATGAGTTGGTCGTGTCGCACAACACCTTCATCAACCATGGCTGGTTTCCGGCCTGGGTGCTGCGTGTCATCAAAGAGCACCTGCCACTGAATACACCGGTGCTGGCGGTGAACAACCTCATCGTCGGCGGTGCTGTTTTTGGCCTGGGCGCCACGGGTGAATTCCAAGGCAACCGCCACGCCACCAAGGGCATGCTGCGCGACGCCGAGACCTATGCCTTTGAGCTGCCTGCGGGTTCGATGTGGCGCAACAGCGGCGTCGACCCACGCAACATCGGCGGCAAAGATGTG
>JANNEX010000463.1:0-2147 GCA_031379155.1 Rubrivivax sp. | reverse complement strand
GTCGCCCACCAGCATGGGAACAATCAGGTTCTGGCGCTTCTTGAACAGGTAAAACAGGATCGCCGCAATGTGCATGACGATGAGCGTGATGATGATCCACGAGCCGTATTCCTTGTGCCAGCCCGTGGCCTGTTTGACCAGGTCGCTGCCCACAAAACGGTTCAGCGGGCCGACGTTGGCAATTTCGTCGTCGGCCACCAGGCCGGTGGCCAATTGCAGCGCCAGCAAACCCAGCAAGCCAAAGACCGAAAAGCTGCCCAGCGGGTTGTGGCCCACGTCCAGGTGTTCACCCGGCTGGGCCTGGCCACGCAGGTAGCGCAGCACCGTGCCAGGGGCGTAGATGAAGCTGGCAAAGCGTGACCAGCGCCCGCCGACCATGCCCCAGAGCACACGAAACGTCACCAGCGCCAGCACCACGGTGCCAAAGCGGAAATGCCAGGCCATGGCGTTACCGCCCACTTTGGCCGTTATGACCGAACCGATGACGCACAGCGCCAAGGACCAGTGGAAAAGGCGCGTGGGCAAGTCCCAGACGCGCACGGGTTTGTGCGGGGTTTCGGTCATGGGCTGGGGACGGCAAGGCCGCGCTGGCTGGTCACGCCGCAACCATACCGCGACTGGCGCGCGGCGTGTGGCACCGGGCTTACCCTGAAACCGGCACCGTCGGCGGAATGCCCGCCAGCCGCGTTGCGTACACTGAGCAAACGCTGCGGACGCGGCGTTTTGCTTTTGCGTTTTGCTTCTGCGTTTTTCTTCTGCTTTGCAACGCCTTACCGGAGACCCCGCATGACCCGTTTGTTTGCAACCCTGGCCGCCGCAGCTGGCATCCTGACCGCCCTGCCCGCCGCCGCCCAGTTTCAAAAGCCCGAAGACGCCGTCAAGTACCGCAAGGCCGCCTTCACCGTCATGGCCACGCACTTTGGCCGCATCGGCGCCATGGTGCAGGGCCGCATCCCGTTTGATGGCGCTGTCGCGGCCGCCAACGCAGAACTGGTGGCCACCATGTCCAAGCTGCCCTACGCCGGGTTTGTCGAAGGCACCGGCGGCACCGAAAAGGGCCAGCCGCTGCCCAAGGTGTGGAGCGAGCGCGCTGCTTTCGACGAAGCCGCCAAGAAGATGCAAGACGAAGTGGCGAAGTTGGCCGTGGTCGCCAAGGGCAACAACCTGGACACGCTGAAGGCCGCGTTTGGCAACGCAGCGGGCGCTTGCAAAAATTGCCACGACAACTTCCGCGTGCAGTAAACAGCGGCGCCGCCCGTGCGCCTGTTTGGCCTTTCCCTGCTGGCTGTGCTGACCAGCAGTTGCAGCCTGGCGGCGGCCCAGCCAGCCGCCTTCGCCGCCGTCGACCAGATGGTGCGCGCAGCCCAAGCCCAAGACGGTGGCAAGCTGCCCATGGCGCTGCATGTGTATGACCGCCAAGACCGCCTGGTGCACGCCACCACCTTGAGCGGCTTTGACGCCGACAAGCGCGGCCCGGTGGCGTCGGCGTCCAAGTTGGTGGCCGCCACCGTCATCCTGGCGGTGGTGGACCAAGGCCAGCTTTCACTGGACGACAGCACACAAAAAGTCCTGGGCTGGAGCGGTGAGCGCGGCCGCATCACGCTGCGCCAGTTGTTGGGCCTGGTCTCTGGCCTCAACCCCACCGTGCGCTGCACCAACCACGCCGACATCAGCCTGGCTGAATGCGTGGACCGCATCCGCGACGAGCGCAGCGCGCTGCAACACGCGCCCGGCGCACACTTCGACTACGGCGGCACCACGTTCCAAGTCGCTGCGCGCATGGCCGAAGTGGCCAGCGGTCAAAGCTGGCAAGCCCTGTTTGCGCAGCACCTGGGCCAGCCTCTGGCGCTGCCCGACGCCGTCAATTTCTACACCGCGCCTTGGCTGGGCTTGCCGCGTGCAGGCAATAGCAACCCACGTATCGGCGGCGGCTTGTGGGCTTCGCTGAACGACTACGCCAAGTTGATGGCCGTGGCGTTTCATCAGGGCCAGCGCGGGCCGGTGCGTTTCAAGAACCCAGCACTGTTTGACGAGCTGGCCAGCGAGCCGCAGCCGCAAGCCAGCATCGGCAACTCGCCCATGGCACGTTCGGCGCAACAGCCTTTTCGCTACGGCCTGGGCGCCTGGCTGGAATGTGTGCCGGCGCG
>JANNEX010000435.1:0-2162 GCA_031379155.1 Rubrivivax sp. | reverse complement strand
CAGCGGGCAGGCCACGGCCATGTCGGCGGCTTTGGTGGCGCGGTCGGGGCCACCGGCCACGGCCGTGCCCATCATGGCTTTGCCGGGCTCGCTCATCACGGTCTTCACGTCTTCAAAGTCGACGTTGACGAGGCCCGGGATGTGGATGATGTCGCTGATGCCGCCGACGGCGTTTTTGAGCACGTCGTTGGCGTGTGCAAAGGCTTGCTCTTGGGTCACATCGTCGCCCATGACCTCCAGCAACTTTTCGTTCAACACCACGATCAGGCTGTCGACGTTGGCTTCAAGCTCGCTCACGCCGTCCTCGGCCTGCTTGCCGCGCTTGCGGCCTTCAAACTCAAACGGCTTGGTGACCACGCCCACGGTCAGGATGCCCATTTCTTTGGCCACACGCGCGATGACGGGCGCCGCGCCCGTGCCCGTGCCGCCACCCATGCCGGCGGTGATGAAGAGCATGTGCGCACCGGCTATGCTTTCTTTGATGCGGTCCACGGCTTCTTCTGCGGCCACGCGGCCCATGGGCGGTTTGCTGCCTGCCCCCAGGCCGGTGGTGCCCAGTTGCACCAGGGTGCCCGCGTTGCTGCGGTGCAGGGCTTGGGCGTCGGTGTTGGCGCAGATGAATTCCACGCCTTGCACGCCCTGGTTGATCATGTGTTCAACGGCGTTGCCACCGCCGCCACCGACACCGATCACCTTGATCTGCGTGCCTTGGTCGAATTCGTCGATCATTTCGATGGCCATATGAGCCTCCAGTAAAAAGTTGCAGTTGCCGTTGTGAAAATGTCAGCCCCAAGGTCTCGGCTGCGCCGAGCCCGCCCCCCAAGGGGAGCACAAGGCGCTCGGGAAACCCTCGCTGCCTTGTGAGTCTTCGCGGGGAGCTTCTTTGCTGACGTGTCGTCGTCGGTTTTTCATCGAGCCCCTTCCTAAAAATTACCCAAGAACCAGTCTTTGGTGCGCCCCAGCAGGTTCTTCATCGAACCCGCCTGCGCCGCCGCGCGGTGACCGCGTGAACGTGCCAGCCTTGCTTCCTCCAGCAGCCCCATCACGGTGGCCGAACGGGGGTTGGCCACCATGTCAAACAGCGTGCCGCTGTACAGCGGCAGTCCTTTGCGCACGGGCTTCAAGAAGATGTCTTCGCCGAGCTCCACCATGCCCGGCATGACAGCGCTGCCGCCGGTGATGACGATGCCGCTGGACAGCAGTTCCTCAAAGCCGCTTTCGCGGATGACCTGGTGCACGAGTGCGAAGATTTCTTCCACCCGCGGCTCGATCACACCGGCCAGCGCCTGGCGGCTTAACAAGCGCGGCGCGCGGTCGCCCAGGCCCGGCACTTCCACCTGGTCAGCGGGGTCGGCCAGCAGTTGTTTGGCCACGCCGTGTTCCACCTTGATCTCTTCGGCGTCTTTGGTGGGCGTGCGCAGCGCCATCGCAATGTCGCTGGTAATCAGGTCACCCGCGATGGGGATGACCGCCGTGTGGCGCACGCTGCCGTCGGTGTAGATCTGCACGTCTGTCGTGCCTGCGCCTATGTCCACCACGGCCACACCCAGGGCCTTTTCGTCTTCAGTCAGCACCGCGCTGCTGCTGGCGCTGGGGTTGAGCACCAGGCGGTCCACTTCCAGGCCGCAGCGGCGCACGCACTTCAAAATGTTTTCAGCCGCACTTTGGGCGCCGGTGACGATGTGCACCTTCACCTCGAGCCGGCTGCCGCTCATGCCTATGGGCTCTTTGACTTCGTGGCCGTCGATGATGAATTCTTGCGGCTCTACCAGCAGCAGGCGCTGGTCATTGGGGATGTTGATGGCCTTGGCGGTTTCCACCACGCGCGCGGCGTCTGTCGGCGTGACTTCGCGGTTGTCGCGCACGATGACCATGCCGGTGCTGTTGAGGCCGCGGATGTGGCTGCCGGTGATGCCGGTGAAGACGCTGCTGATCTTGCAGGCGGCCATCATCTCGGCCTCTTTCAGCGCCTGCTGAATGCTTTGCACGGTGGCGTCGATGTTGACGACGACACCGCGCTTCAAGCCATGGGTGGGCGCCACGCCCAGGCCGGCCAGGCGCAACTCGCCGCTGGGCAGCACTTCGGCGGCCACCACCATCACCTTGGCGGTGCCGATGTCCAGGCCGAACACCATGTCCTTGAATTCTTTGGCCATGCGTGG
>JANNEX010000344.1:0-4607 GCA_031379155.1 Rubrivivax sp. | reverse complement strand
GCAAACATGCCGCCCATCATCACCGTGCTGGCGCCTGCGGCCATGGCTTTGGCGATGTCGCCAGAGTAGCGGATGCCGCCGTCGGCAATCAGCGGCACGCCGCTGCCACGCAGCGCCTGCGCCACGTTGGCGATGGCCATGATCTGCGGCACGCCCACACCGGCCACGATGCGTGTGGTGCAGATGCTGCCCGGGCCTATGCCCACTTTGACGGCGTCGGCACCGGCTTCGGCCAGCGCCAGCGCGGCGGCGGCGGTGGCAATGTTGCCGCCAATCACATCCACTTGCGGGTAATGTTTTTTGACCCAGCGCACGCGGTCAATGACGCCCGCGCTGTGGCCGTGCGCGGTGTCCACCACCAGCACGTCCACACCCGCCTTGACCAGCAGTTCCACGCGCTCTTCGGTGCCTTCGGCCACGCCTACGGCGGCGCCCACACGCAGCTTGCCTTGCGCGTCGCGTGCGGCATTGGGAAAGTCGGTTTGTTTGGTGATGTCTTTGACCGTCATCAGGCCACGCAGCTCAAAGCTGTCGCTGACCACCAGCACACGCTCCAGGCGGTGCTTGTGCATCAGCGCCTTGCCCTCTTCGGGCAAGGCGCCTTCGCGCACCCAAATCAGCCGTTCGCGCGGGGTCATGATTTCGCGCACAGGGATGTCCAGCCGTGTCTCAAAGCGCAGGTCGCGGTTGGTGACGATGCCGACCACCGTTTTTCCGTCGACCACGGGGAAGCCTGAGACGCCATGCTGACGCGACAGCGCCATCACCTCACGCACGCTGGCGCTGGGCGCCACGGTGATGGGGTCGCGCAGCAGGCCCGATTCATAGCGCTTGACGCGTGCCACTTCAGCCGCCTGCTGCCGGGGCGTGAGGTTTTTGTGCACGATGCCGATGCCGCCCTCTTGCGCCAGGGCAATCGCCAGGCGGGCTTCAGTGACGGTGTCCATGGCCGCTGAGACCAAAGGCAAGTTCAGCGTGATGTGGCGGGACAGGGGGGTGGACAGGCTGGTGTCGCGGGGCAACACCTGGGAGAAGGCCGGCACCAACAACACATCGTCGAAGGTGAGCGCTTTGCCGAGTAGGCGCATGAAAAAGACTCCAGACGCAAAAGCAGATTATAGGGAGGGCGTGCTGGGCTCACGCCCTGTGACATTCGCATGTTCCCGCTGGAGCGCGGCAGTCATAAACTCGCACCCATGACTGCAGCACCGTTCATCACAGGCTCCGCGCTGTCACGCGCGTTGCTGGTTCTTGTGGCCGCCGCCTGGCTGGTCAGCCTGTCGGCACCGGCGCAGGCGCAATGGCGCTGGCGCGACAAGGACGGCCAGGTCAATGCCAGTGACCGGCCGCCGCCACGCGACACTCCTGAAAAAGACATCATCGGGCGGCCCATGCCTGATGCGCGCCGCGCCGCCGCGCCGCCGCCGGCGGTGGCGGCTTCGGTGGCTGCTTCAGCTTCTGCGCCACAGACCGCGCTGGACCGTGAAGTGCAAGCGCGCAAGAAGGCCGCCGAACAAGAGCAAAGCGCCAAAGCCAAGGCCGAGGAAGAACGCCAGGCCGGCGTGCGCGCCGAGAACTGCCGCGCCGCGCGCAACCAGGTCACGGCGCTGGAATCGGGCCAGCGCATTGCGCGCACCAACGACAAAGGTGAACGCGAGGTGCTGGACGACAAAGGCCGCGCTGAAGAAATGCGCAAAGCGCGTGAGGTGGTCGCCTCAGACTGCCGCTGAGGCGCTGGCTGCCTCAAGGGCCCGTGGCGCTTGTTGTGGCGTTTGTGGCGCCCGTGACGTTTGCGGCGCTCGTGGCGCTTGCAGCAGCCTTGTGGCGCTTGTAGCGCTGCCGCCGCGCCTCTTTGGGGTCGACTTGCAAAACGCGGTAGATCTCCACGCGGTCGCGCTCGCGCAGCGGCGTGCTCGCCTCTTTCACGCGGCCCCAGATGCCGGCCTTGAGCCCGTCCAGCGCCAGGCCATGGCGGTGCATCAAGCCACTGCCATGCAGCGCGTCAGCCAGCGTGGCACCCGGGGGTAACTCCAGCGCCACCAGGTCGATCACCCCTGGCGCCGGGCAGTACACCACTTCGACGCTTAGGCTTTCAGCGTGCGCCATACACGTCCTCGGCGCGGCGCACGAATGAATCGACAAAGGTGTTGGCGACCTTGTCAAACACGGGGCTGACGACACTTTCCAGCGCTGGGCTGGCGAACGCGTAGCGCAGGTCGAACTCGATCTTGCAGGCCGGCTGCTCGCTGCCTGGGCGGCCCAGGGCCTTGAACAGCCAGGTGCCGTCCAGCAGCGAAAAAGGGCCGTCGACCAGTTGCACCGTCACCGACTGGTCTGGCACATGCAGGTTGCGTGTGGTGAAGCTGTGGTGCACGCCCATGTAGGCCAGGCCAAGCTTGGCGGTGACACCGTCTTTGTGGCTGCGCAGCACTTCGGCACGGTCGCACCAGGGCAGAAATTCCGGATAGGTGCTGATGGCCGTGACCAAGGCGTACATCTCGCTGGGCGAGTACCACAACAGGACCGACTTGCGCACATGCTTCATACAATGGCGCGATTGTAGAAGTGCGCCGCAACCGTTGTTTCGGCCCCGACATGTCCAACATCGCCGAAAACCGCCGCGCCCGTTTTGACTACAGCATTGAAGAACGCTTCGAGGCCGGCATGGTGTTGGCCGGCTGGGAAGTCAAGGCCATACGCGCCGGCCAAGTGCAGTTGACCGACGGCTATGTGCACATCCGCGACGGCGAGCTCTATCTCATCGGCTGCCGCATCAATGCCCTGCGCAGCGCCTCCACGCACATCACGCCCGAGGCCGACCGCACCAAGAAGCTGCTCATGCACAAGGCCGAAATCCGCCGCCTGGTGGGCAAGGTCGAACAAAAGGGCTTCACCCTCGTGCCGCTGAACCTGCACTACAAGGGCGGCCGCGTGAAGGCAGAGATTGCGCTGGCCAAAGGCAAGGCCGAGCACGACAAGCGCGACACTGAAAAGAAACGTGATTGGCAGCGTGAGCACGGGCGCTTGATGCGGCACAAGGTGTCGTCGTCGGGCAGCAAAAGCTGAGATTCCCGCGCCCTCCCCCAAACGGGTGCACCCCCTGATCGAAGCCCCCAACTCCTCTAGATAAGGGTTGTTCCAGGGCCTGCTTGGCTTACGATTCCCTACACGTTGTCAGCGGCGCCGCAAGAGCGCACTGGCCACGCAACACAGAGGGACTCGCGTATGCCCAAGTTCTTGCAGACCCGCAGCCAGCCGCCCTGGTGGGCTCGCTCTGTCGCCTGGGTGCTTGCCAGCGTCTTCAGCAGCTTGTTTGCGGGGCTGTGCGCCGCAGCCGTGCCAGCCGCAGAACCTCGCCACGCGCTGGTGGTGGGCAATGCCAGCTACACCACCTCACCCCTGCTGAATTCGGTCAACGACGCCACTGCCGTGGCCAAGGTGCTTGAGAAAGCCGGCTTCAAGGTCGACCTCAAACTCAACACGACTCAAAAACAACTTCAAGACGCCGTCACCAGCTTTGGCGACAAACTCAAAGGCGGCGGCGCAGGTTTGTTTTACTTTGCCGGCCACGGCGTGCAAATCAAAGGCCGCAACTTCCTCATGCCCGTGGGCAGCGACGTCAAGCGTGAAGACGAAGTGCCCTACAAGGCCGTGGACGTGCAGCAGGTGCTCGACAAGATGGAGACGGCCAAGAACCGCATCAACGTCGTCATCCTGGACGCCTGCCGCGACAACCCCTTTGCACGCAGCAGCCGCTCTGGCAGCGGTGGCCTGTCGCAGGTCGACGCGCCCATAGGCTCACTGGTGGCCTTTGCCACCGCGCCCGGCAGCGTGGCCAGCGACGGCCGCAACGCAAATGGCTTGTACACACAACACTTGCTGGCCAATATTGAGCGGCCTGGCATGCCCATTGAAGAAGTTTTCAAGCGTGTGCGCCTGGGCGTGCGGCTGGACTCTGACGGCAGCCAGGTGCCGTGGGAAAGCACTTCACTCGAAGGCGACTTTGTCTTCTTCGCGCCTTCACCCACCGCCAAGACCGGCCCCACCGTGTTGCCGCCGCCCCCGGGTGTGGAGCAGATTGGCCGCGCCGAGCGTGGCTACGAGTTGCTGCGCCAGGGCAAGCTCGATGACGCCGACCGCATCTTTCGCGCCCTGGCCGCTGCCAGCCACCCTGAAGTGGCGTGGATGGGCCGCGAAGGCGCGGCTGAAGTGCAACTGGCCAAGGGCGACACGGCAGGCGCGCTGAGCGAGGCCAACGACATCATTGCCAAGGCGCCCACGCGCAGCGCGGCTTACCTCATTCGCGGCCGCGCGCTGTCGTCCACAGGCCAGGTGCAGGCCGGCCAGGTGGCCTTGCAGCAAGCCGCCAGCACGCAGGCCGACTTCTCCTGGCAAAAAGCCAACGCCCTGGTGGCCGTAGGCAATGTGCAGCGCAAGCAAGACCCGCAAGCCGCTATCAAGACCTACGAGCGCGCCAGCCGTGAAAACCCACAGTCGGTGGAAGCGCTGAGCAACCTGGCCGTGACGCTCAACGAAACCGGCCAGGCCGCGCGTGCCAAAGTAGTGCTTGAAAAGGCCCAGGCCCTGGACCCGGCCGACGTGATGAC
>JANNEX010000399.1:0-9752 GCA_031379155.1 Rubrivivax sp. | reverse complement strand
CGCCGCTGCGAAGCGGGCCTTGCAGTTGGCGCTGCAGAAGTACACCGTCTTGCCCTCATGTTCCAGCGCATGGAAAGACCTGGGCGTCACGGTCATGCCGCACACGGGATCTTTCAGCGCGCTGGCCCAGGGCGGCGCTGCGCCGATGTCAAGCGCTGGAAGCAATCGTCGGTCCATGGCTGGGATCTCAGGGTTGGGTGTGGGCAAGGGAGCAGACTAACGTGGTAAGAGGGTGTCGATGTGGCGCGCCTGTCTGCATGCAGAGTTCTGGCTCTTCACTTGCGCTTGATGATCCACACCGCCAAGGCGATGAGCACCACCACCAGCAAGAGCGGCATCCACATGCCGCCATGGCCGCCCATCCAGGCACCGTCCCACTGACCACCCGTCATCATGGCGCTCAGCTCCAGCGGCCGGCAATGCCGGCGACGCCGCAGCGCGCGGCACCGAGCCATGCGAACGAAGGGCGGATGCTTGCAGTGAGGGTCATGTCGGTTCCTGAAAGTGGGGTGGTTCTGGTCGCTGCTTGCACTTCAGTGCGCAGCGCCCATGCGCCAGTCGGGCGCGCCAAAGCCGTCGCTGCTGAGCAGCGTGTAGTACACGCCCACCGTGCTCAAGGTCTGGCGGCGCTGGCCGGCCACGGGATAGCTGGCGCTGCGGTGCGACCACAGGTGGTTGGCGCCGATGGCGTGGCGACCGACCAGGCGGTAGGTGAAATTGGTATCGACCCGCGCAATGTCGTCACGCCCGGCGATGCGGTTGCCAATGCGGCCCACGGTCACCAAACGCGCCGACACGTCGGCCGAGGCGCGGTCACCGACGATGACACGCAGGGCCACGGCAAAGCGTGCGGCGGTGCCGTAGTGGTACTCGCTGTCGTCGCCGAGGCTGCGTGTGGTGCTGCTCACGGCCGTGTAGCCCATGCCCGCCTGGGCCGTGCCCTGGACCGCGATGGACTTGGTGGCCCACCACTGGCCGGTGGTGCCCAGCGACAGAGACGTGGTGGAGATGTGGAAGATTTGCGGCGCCAGGTAATCGTAGTTGGCGTACAGGCCCCAAATGCCGCGGTAGCTGTCCGTCACCGCGTAGTCGGTGCCGTAGAGCATCCCGCGTGTGCTGAGTTGTTCGACGCCGTTGGCGCTGGAGAACAGGGCCTGGAAGGTGAAGTAGTCAAACGGCCGGCGATAGGTGTAGTCGGGTTTGCCGGGCAGGCCGTAGTCCAGCAGGAAGTCGGCCTGCACCATGTTGGTCTTGAACTCGGCCGAGGTATCGAAGGCATGCCGCGTGACGTGGGTGGCGCCGATGTGCATGCGGCCGTAGTAGGCCGGGTCGTGGTCGTCGAAAGCGGCACCCGAGCCAAAGAGCAAGCGGTTCAGGCCCACCGACGGTGAGATCAACGCCGCCAACGTTTCGCGCCAGGCGGCCGGCACGATGCTGCGCCCGCGCAGCACCATATGCGCCATGCGGTACAGCGGCTCGCCCAGAAAGCTGCCGGCAATGCCGCTGGCAATCTGGTCGTTGCGTGAAGGCGGCGTCTTCTCGCCGGTGATTTCCCACCAGGCGCTGCCGGCAAATGTCAGCGCCGAGGCTTCCCAATAGTTCAGGCCGCTGGAACGGCCCGCCGCGTGATACAGCGAGCCCTGGTAAGGGTGCGCAAACTGGTTGACCTTGAACGGGTCGTTGTCGGTGACCCAGGGCCCGCGCAGGTTGCGCCGCATCGACCCGGTGGTGACGTTGTAGTCGCTCAAACCGCTGAAGCGCCGGTTGTAGCGGCTGAGCAGAAAGTCGAAGGCGACGATCTCCGCCGCCGGCACGGCCCAGCTCTTGTCGGGCTCGGCTGCGCTGGCCTGCGGGTCAAGGGCTTGGGCTAGGGCTTGGGCTTGGGCGGCAGGGGCCGCAAACAGCAGGCACAGCCAGGACAGCGCGCTTGCCGCGCCGGCGTTCGTGGCTTCGCGCGCAGTGGCACCGGTCAGCATGGCACAGCGGGTCGGTGGCTTGCTCATGCGAGAGTCGTCTTGCAGGGCATCAGAAGCGGTAGGCCAGGCCGGCGTTCAGGAAGTGGTTGGACCGGCGCTCCACCAGCGGGCTGCTGGCCGCATCGCCGCGCAGGCGCCGCGCCTCCAAGCTGCCCACCACCACCCACTGTGGGCTCAAGTCGAGCGAACCGAGCAGGCCCACACTGGCCGCCAGCCAGCCGCTGCCGGCGCCAAATGGCGGCAGGCCGGTGACGCTGGACTGCTGCGGCGTGATGCCGTACTGCGCGCCCATCGACTTTGCATTGGCCCAGATCGCCTGCACGTACATGCCGCCAGACAGCAGCCCGCTCTTGAACAGGCCGGCACTCAGGCGCAGGTCCACCTGCGCACCCTGGTCGGCGTCGGTGTGCTGGCGCGCGCGCACCAGCAAGGTCAGCGGCATCGGGCCCAGGCTGTGGTCCCATTCGACTTGCAGCCCAAGTGATGCGCCGCGCTGGATGTTGGCCACCGCATGGCGGGCCAGGAAGTCAGATTCGCTGGCCCGGCGCCCTCCTTCATAAGCCGCCTGCACGGCGGCGTGCAGCCCGCTGGTCAGCTTGATGCGCAGGCCGCCTTCCAGCACACCCTGGGTCGAGCGCACAAACACCCAGGGGCCGAAGTAGCGAATGACCGGCACCACCTCGGTGTGCTGAGAAGCCGCGCCGTCGTAGGCCGGACGCGAGCGCAGGCCGGGCCCGATCAGGATGTCGTTGGACAACTCGGCCAGCGCGGCTGTGGACACCAGCGCCGCACAGAGGCCCAGCGCTGCAAGCGCTGCAAGCGCCGCAGCGCGGCTAGTGCTTGCGTTTTTGACCGGGTGCATCGGCGTCCTCGCGGTCCTTGTTATGGCCCCTGGCATTGCCTTTGCCTCGACCATCACCTTGATCGTTACCCTGGCCATTGCCTCTGCCGTTGCCATGCTGCGGCCAGCGCTCCTGGACCTGCTCGCGCACGCCCGCATCGCGCGGCTGGTAGCGGTAGTGGCGGCCCTGCAAGTCTTGCTGCTGCTCGACCTGCGGGTAACGCGGGCCCGAATATTGGCGCTGGTAACGTGGCAACGGCGCCGGGGCCGGGGCCGCGCTGCGGCTCCAGTGGTCCCAGCCGTTGCGCTGTTGCTGCCAGTCGTTGCCCCAGTGCTCGCCCCAGCGCGGCGGCGCGTCGCGCTGCCAGCCACGAAAGTAGCTGGGCGGGTCGCGGTAGTAGCGCACTGGCACGCGCAGCACATACAGCGGCACCCGCTGCGGGCCCACCGCGTACCAAGGCCCGTCGTACCAGGAACTGGAGTACCAGTTGTCGCGCTGGTAAGCCCAGTACAGGCCGTCGTAGAAGAACAGGTTCGCGCCTTGCTGCGGCGCGTAGTAGACGGGGTAGCTGGGCACGCGCACAAACTGCGGGTACTGCGGCGTGTTGATGCCTATGCTCACGCCCGGCACCGAGATGCCGATGCTGATCTGCGTTTGGGCCTGGCTTGCGCCGGCCGCAGCCAGCGACAGCATGAGGGCCCAGCGGCCCCAGCGATGGAACAGATTTTTCATGCCGCATGCTGGCCCCATGAGCCTGCGGCATCTGTGCGTTGGCGCACGCAAGCTCAGCACGCGCCGCAGGCGCAGGCAAGCTCAGCACGCGCCGCAGACGCAGGCAAGCTCAGCACGCGCCGCAGACGCACGCAAGCTCAGCGTGCGCCGCGGGCGCACTGGGGCATGCCGGCCGGCACGGTTCACCAACGCACAGACGGTGATCGAATTTCTGTCCAGCATGGGCGCAGTGCCCAGCGCTTGCTTGTGCTGTCCCTACCCCCCCACGCAGCGCGCCGACGGCTTTGCTGCAACGACCGAAAGACGAGGTTCACCTATGAAGATCAGCCCCCAAACCAGTGCCGAACTCATCCACCTGGCCAAACTGATTGAAGACATCCCTATCGCCATGCTGACCACGCAAGAGGCCGATGGCGCCCTGTCCAGCTGCCCCATGGCCGCGCTGGAAATGGATGCGCAAGGGGCGGTGTGGTTCTTCACGGACCTGCGCTCATCCAAGGTCGAGTGGCTGCGCGTCGTCAACCTCAGTTTCACGGACAGCGCCCGTGGCGCCTATGTTTCGCTGTCGGGCCGCGGTGAGATCGATACCGACCGTGGGCGCATCCATCGCTTATGGACGGTGCTTGCCAAGCCGTGGTTTCCCGACGGCCCCGATTCGAGCCACTTGGCGCTCTTGAAGTTTGTGCCGGACACGGCCCAGTACTGGGATGGGCCGAGCAGCAAGATGGTGCGCGCGTTCAGCGTGCTTGCCTCGGTCATTGCGGGCAAGCCTGTGGCGCTGGGTGAGCATGGAACGCACACCGGGCTGTCAGCCACCACGCCAGTGGCGACGCCAGCGGGATGAAGACCGCCGCGTAAGGCAAGGGACCGCGCCGCTGTGCGGTCCGCCGGCCGCCTTTGAATAGAAGCAAAACTCGCTGCCATGGCAGGGTCACGACCATGAACAGACAGCTCGCTGCCAACGCCGGCAAGGCCTCGATGGACTGGGCGGCACTGTGGTAGAGGCCGGTGCGGCTGAACAGATCACCCTTGGAGCGTGGGCGCACCCAGGCTCAGGCAGGGCCGGCCGCCGCCCGATCAAACAGCACACTGAAAGCCAGCGGAATGAACATGCCCAGGCACAGCGCAGCCAGCACGTCTGTGGGCCAATGCACACCCAACACCAGGCGCGACAGTGCCACCAGGCCGCTCCACAGCAAGGCTGCGGCCATGGCCGGCGCGGCGGCGCGCGGCCACACACGCGCCAGGCACAAGGCGCTGGCAGTGGCAAAGGCGGCCGTGCTCAAGGTGTGGCCACTGGGGAAGCTCGAACCCCAGTACCAGTCGGTCTGCCACAGCGCCGGCCGCGTGCGGCCGACGAGGCTCTTGAGCACATACACCAGCAGCACGCCAGCAAGCATCGAAGTGCCCAGCAGCAAGGCCTCGAAGCGGCGCTTGGCGATCAGCAACACCGCCACGGCAACGGCGCCGGCCGGCAGCAAAAAGTTCGCCGAGCCGCTGCGCGTGACCGCTGCAAAGAAGCCGCCCAGCGCAGCGGGCACATGCTCGCGCACAAACCACAGGATGGCGGTGTCGACGGGCCCTGACTCTTGCGCCACCACGTCTTCGATGACCTTGATGCCGCTCATCGCCAAGGTTAGCAACCCCAATACAGCGAGGCGGCGGCGTGCCAACTGCGGCGACCAACCCGGCCGCCAGCGCCGCGCGCTGGACTGCAACACCAGGTAGGCGCCGACGACGAAGAGGACCAGTTTGGCCAGGTCGGCGAGCAGCGCCACGTGCATCAACCCTGTCAAGGCGGCACCCAGGTGCGCAGCGCCAGCTTGCGCAGCTCGCTCGTCCACAAAACAGCGCTGGCCATGGCCGTGCACAGCGCCCACTGCGCCAGCGTCAGCGGCACGGTGCCGAAGGCGACGTTGAGGAAAGCCAGGTGCACCACCGCCACTTGCAGCAACACGGCCAGCGCGACAGCCCCCCACAGCCAGCGGTTGACGAACAGGTGAACGAAGGCACTGGTGCGGTCAGAACGTGCATTGAAGCAGTTGAACAACTGCGCCAGCACCAGCACCGTGAAGCCTGCGGTACGCGCGTTGTCCAGGCTGTGTGTGCCTTCAATCAAGCCGCCGGGCAGGTACAGATCGATGGTCAGCAGTGTGGCCACTGCCATCACCACGCCGACCTGCATCACACCCCACCACATGCGCGCATCGATGACCCGCGCGTCGCGCGGTCTGGGTGGGCGCGCCATCACGTCGCCGCTGCTCGGGTCGACACCCATGGCCAACGCGGGGCCCGAATCGGTGACCAGGTTGATCCACAGGATCTGCGTGGCCAGCAGCGGCAGCACCACGGCGTGGCCGGCGTCACCCCCGGCACCGGCCAGGCCGAGCGCGCCGGCACCCACGACACCGAAGAACACCGTCAGCACCTCGCCCATGTTTGACGACAGCAAGTAGCGCAGGAACTTGCGGATGTTGTCGAAAATGGCCCGGCCCTCGCGCACCGCCTGCACGATGGTGGCGAAGTTGTCGTCGGCCAGAATCATCTTGGCCGCTTCCTTGGTGACTTCGGTGCCAGTGATGCCCATGGCCACGCCTATGTCGGCCGCCTTCAGCGCGGGCGCGTCATTGACGCCGTCACCGGTCATCGCCACGATCTGGCCGTCGGCCTGCAGCGCCGCGACGATGCGCAGCTTGTGCGCTGGCGCCACGCGCGCGAAGACCGAGGTCTTTTGCACGGCGCGCTTGAACGCGGCTTCGTCCAGCGCATCGAGCTCGGCGCCACTGAGCGCCGTCGCACCCGCTTCCACAATGCCCAGGTCGGCGGCGATGCGCGCTGCCGTGCGCGGGTGGTCGCCGGTGATCATGATGACGCGGATGCCAGCACCGCGTGCCTCCTTGATCGCCAGCGCGGCTTCGGGCCGCGGCGGGTCGATGATGCCGACGGTGCCGACGAAGATCAACTCGCGCTCCACGCGCTCGTGGCTTTGCGTTTCTTCGCCGGCCTGGAGCGGGCGATAGGCCACGGCCAGCGTGCGCAGCGCAGCGTCGGTGAGCGTGTCGACGTCGGCATGGATGCGCGCACGCAGCGTGTCGTCCAGCGCCACCACGTCCATGCCGACGCGGGCGCGTGTGCAGCGCTGCAACAGCACATCGGGCGCACCCTTGGTGACCACCACGAGCGCATCGCCTTGTTCATGATCACGCTCGATGCTCGACATCATCTTGCGCTCTGAGGTGAACGGGATCTCGGCCACACGTTCGAAGCGCTGTTGCCGACGTTCGGTGACGCCCAGCTTACGCTCGGCGACCAGGAAAGCGGCTTCGGTGGGGTCGCCGTGGATCTCCCAGTCGCCACCTGCGGCCTGGCGCAGGTCGGCGTTGCCGGCCAGGCTGCCGCCGCCAAGCACCACCACGTGCTCGGCATGCAGCGGCCCACTTTGCAGCGGCACTCCTTGATGTTCAACCTGGCCCTCTGGCGCGTAGCCCACGCCAGTGACGTGGGTGCTGCCCGACAACGTCATGACACGCTCTATCGTCATCTCTGAACGGGTCAGCGTGCCGGTCTTGTCCGAGCAGATGACCGAGGCCGAGCCCAGCGTCTCTACCGACGACAAGTTCTTCACGATCGCGTGGTGGCGCGCCAAACGCTGCACGCCCAACGCCAGCACCACCGACAGGATGGCGGGCAAGCCCTCGGGCACCGCCGCCACGGCCAGCGACACACCCAGCAGCAGCACACGCGTCACGTCGCTGGCGCTGCGGATGTCGGACAGCGCGAACAGCGTGCCCATCACCACCACGGCAATGATCACCACCGCGATGCCCAGCATGCGGCCGATGCGCGCCACCTCCACGGCCAACGGCGTCGGCTCATAGCCGGTGGCTTCAAGCAGGGTGGCGATGGCGCCCATTTCAGTGGCCATCGCGGTGGCAGTGACCACGGCGCGCGCCGTGCCCTGCACCACGGCCGTGCCTTTGAAGACCATGTTCAGGCGCTCGCCCAGCGCCAGCGCGGCGGTCAACGTCGCGGCGTCTTTGAGCACCGCCTCGCTCTCGCCAGTCAGCGAGGCCTCTTGCACACGCAGCGTCGTCGCTTCGATCAGGCGTGCGTCGGCGCCCACCGCGTCGCCCTCACCCAGCAGCAGCAGGTCGCCGCGCACCAACTCGGCGCTGGGCACACGCAGCGGCTGGCCATCGCGCATGACCGCCGAAGTTGCTTCGGTCATGCGCGCCAAAGCGGCCACGGCGTCGCGGGCCTTGGCTTCCTGCATGAAACCCAAAGCGCCGTTGAGCAGCACGACGACGGCAATCACCAGCGCGTCAACCGGCCAGCCGATGCGGCCTTCCACGAACCAGGCCGCCAGCGCAATGACGATGGCGGCCAACAACAGGTAGATCAGCAGGTCCTGAAAATGCGCCAGCACGCGCCGCCAGGTGGGCAGCGGCGGCGCGCTGCGCAGTTCGTTGCGGCCCTGCTCGGTCAGGCGCTGCGCGGCCTGGGCAGCGCTCAGGCCTTTGTCGGCATCCAGCTCAAAGGCTGCCGCCACCGCGAGTGCTTCCATGAGCGACGCATCGCCAATCATGGGCGGGTCTGTCCTCACTGTGTCCAGCGCCAGTTCAGCACTTCGGGCATGTCGTCGCCATGCTCGCTGATGTAGAGCTTGTGGCGTTGCAGGGTGGCGTCGAAACGCGCGGTTTCAGCCGCCAGCTGCCCGGCCAGCCGCGGGATGCGCCGGATGGCGTCCAGCGCCAATTGGTAGCGGTCAACGTTGTTCAGCACCACCATGTCAAACGGCGTCGTCGTGGTGCCCTCTTCCCGGTAGCCGCGCACATGAATGTTGGCGTGGTTGCGCCGCCGGTAGCTCAGTTTGTGAATGATGGCGGGGTAGCCGTGGAAGGCGAAGATGACCGGCTTGTCTTCGGTGAACAGGGCATCGAACTCGTGGTCTGCCAGGCCGTGCGGGTGCTCTGACGGGGGCTGCAAGACCATCAGATCGACGACGTTGACGAAGCGGATGCGGATGTCAGGCACATAGCCGCGCAGCAGCGTCACGGCGGCCAGCGCCTCCAGCGTCGGCACATCGCCGGCGCAGGCCATCACCACGTCAGGCTCACCCGCATCGTTGCTGGCCCAGTCCCAGATGCCTGCACCGGCCGCGCAGTGGCGCACGGCCGCGTCCATGTCCAGCCACTGCGGTGCGGGCTGCTTGCCGGCGATGATGAGGTTGACGTAGTTGCGGCTGCGCAAGCAGTGGTCGGTCACCGACAGCAAGGTGTTGGCATCCGGCGGCAGGTAGATGCGCACCACGTCGGCCTTCTTGCTGGCCACATGGTCGATGAAGCCGGGGTCCTGGTGCGAAAAACCGTTGTGGTCTTGCCGCCAAACATGCGAGGTGAGCAAATAGTTCAGCGACGCGATGGGCTTGCGCCAGGCAATGCCGTTGCAGACCTTGAGCCACTTGGCGTGCTGGTTGAACATCGAATCGATGATGTGGATGAAGGCTTCGTAGCACGAGAACAAGCCGTGGCGGCCAGTCAGCAAGTAGCCTTCGAGCCAGCCTTCGCACAGGTGTTCGCTCAGCACTTCCATGACGCGGCCGTCGGCGCTGAGGTGGTTGTCGCTCTCTGGGTGGACACCGTCCAGCCACACCTTGGCAGTGACTTCGAAGACGGCGTCGAGCCGGTTCGACGCCGTTTCGTCCGGGCCAAAAAGTCGGAAGTTGGCCGCCTTCAGGTTGTGGCGCATGACATCGCGCACAAACTGGCCCAGCACACGCGTGGCCTCGGCGTCTGTGGCGCCGGGCACGGGTACGGCCACGGCGTAGGCGCGAAAGGACGGCATGGCCAAGGGCTTGAGCAACACGCCACCGTTGGCGTGGGGTTTGCAGCCAATGCGACGCGGGCCGGTGGGTGCCTGCGCGGCAAACTCGTAAAGGAAACGACCGTCGGCATCGAAGAGTTCCTCGGGCCGGTAACTCTTGAGCCAGCCCTCGAGCAACTGCACATGGCCGGTGGTCTTGAATTCGGCAATCGGCACCTGATGCGAGCGCCAGCTGCCTTCCACCACCTTGCCGTCCACACGCTTGGGCCCGGTCCAGCCCTTGGGTGTGCGCAGGACGATCATCGGCCAGCGCGGGCGTGTTGGCGCTTGCGCGGGGGTTAGCGCTCGCGCCTGCTGCTGAAACTGGTGGATTTGCACC
>JANNEX010000392.1:0-1637 GCA_031379155.1 Rubrivivax sp. | reverse complement strand
TTGGTGGGTTATTCGGTGCCCATTTTCTGGCTGGGGCTGATGGCGCTGGTGCTGTTCTACGCCAAGCTGGGTTGGGTGGCGGGGCCCGGGCGCATCGATGTGGCCTATGAGTTCACGGTCGAGCGGGTCAGCGGCATCATGCTGCTGGACACCGCTATGGCCGGGCAGTGGGACGCCTTTGCCAATGCCCTGAGCCACCTGATCTTGCCCGCCGCGCTGCTGGGCTACTTTTCGCTGGCCTACATCAGCCGCATGACACGCAGCTTCATGCTGAGTGAGTTGGCCGCTGAGTACATCGTGGCAGCGCGTGCCAAGGGCCTGAGTGAAGCCCGCATCATTTGGCGCCACGCCTTGCGCAATGCCATGGTGCCGCTGGTGACGGTGATCGCGCTGTCCTACGCCGGTTTGCTCGAAGGCAGTGTGCTGACCGAGACCGTATTTGCCTGGCCAGGG
Source organism: Rubrivivax sp. (assembly GCA_031379155.1). Taxonomy (GTDB): domain Bacteria; phylum Pseudomonadota; class Gammaproteobacteria; order Burkholderiales; family Burkholderiaceae_C; genus Rubrivivax. The sequence goes on along the minus strand of JANNEX010000392.1, from coordinate 1,184 downwards.
CTGGGGCTGTACATCACCAACTCTTTGCAGAATGCAGACATGAACGCAGTGCTGGGCGGCACGATTGTGGTGGGCACGGTGTTCATTGGATTGAACCTGCTCAGCGACGCGCTGTACCGGGTGCTGGACCCACGCACGCGGGATACACGGTGAGACCAGTGATGCTGCGCCAACGATGAGCACGCTGCAAAGCTGGCTGCTGTCAGACCGCCCGCAAAGCCGCCGTCAAGCCGCGCTGGGCCGCGCCTACAGCGGCTGGCGCAGCTTCACGCACAACCGCCTGGCGGTGGTGGGCCTGGCCATTGTGTTGGCGTTGGTGATGGTGGCTGTGCTGGCGGCTGTGTTGGCGCCCTATGCGCCGACGGTGGGCGACCTCTCGCAGCGCCTGCTGCCGCCATCGAACATGCATTGGCTGGGCACCGACGACCAGGGCCGCGACATCCTCAGCCGCCTGATTCACGGCAGCCGCATCACGCTGTACGTGGTGGCCCTGGTGGCTGTGCTGGCTGCGCCTGTGGGCTTGCTGGTGGGCACCGCGTCGGGTTACGCCGGCGGCTGGGTGGATGCGGTGCTGATGCGCATGACCGACATCTTTCTGGCCTTTCCGCGCCTCATCCTGGCGCTGGCCTTTGTGGCCGCGCTGGGCCCGGGCATAGAAAACGCCGTCATCGCCATCGCCATCACTTCGTGGCCGCCCTATGCGCGCATCGCCAGGGCCGAGACGCTGACCATCCGCCAGGCCGACTACATCAGCGCCGTCAAGCTGCTGGGTGCCAGCCCGCTGCGCATCGTGCTGCGCCATGTCATGCCGCTGTGTGTGCCCAGCGTCATCGTGCGCGTGACGCTGGACATGGCCGGCATCATCCTCACCGCTGCGGGGTTAGGATTTTTGGGCCTGGGCGCGCAGCCGCCCATGCCTGAATGGGGCGCCATGATCGCCGCTGGCCGCGCCTATGTGCTGGACCAGTGGTGGGTGGCCGCCGCGCCAGGTGCGGCCATTTTCATCGTTAGCCTGGGCTTCAATTTGCTGGGCGACGGGCTGCGCGACGCGCTGGACCCCAAGGCTGTGCGCTGATCTTTGACGTTAGGCCTTGAAGTCAGGCAAGGAGCGCTGACAGCGGTACCGCTTCGGCGCGTTCGGCCAGCCGGTAGCGGCGCGGCCCGGGGTAGACCACGTAGAGCGC
>JANNEX010000367.1:0-5508 GCA_031379155.1 Rubrivivax sp. | reverse complement strand
GCCAACACTCACAACCCGTCTCCCGGTTACAGCCCCGTGGACATGTGGACAGGCTCAAATGCAGCCTGCCCACATGCCCACCGGGCTCGACTACGACCACGGATTGTGAGTGTCGCGTTCCACACGAAACGACGAGGGGCCTTTCCAGGTGACGGCTCTTTTGGGTCATGTGGTCACTTCGCCGAATTTCCTGTCTATGGCTTCTTGATCCGCGCCAGCGTTTTCCTTGCCCCAGCGCCCAAGCTCAAGCAAGACTTCTGTGCTTGGATAGCGCATCGCCCTCAGGTCACCGGCGTTGACCTGGGTGTGTCCACTGAAGCGTCTGAACGCCTCGTCTACCGCAGTCGTGTTCAGATAGACGGCCATGCCATAGGCCATGAATTCAGGCAGCCCGCGTCGCTTGAAATTGAAGACGTTGACGTGGTTCTCAAGGCCCAGGAACTCAGTGCCTTCGGGAAAGTCGTCCGGCCGAATCACGTTGGCAACGATTCGGCGACGTTCTTCTTTTGAAGAGAAGCGGCGAACGACGCAATAAAAACCGTTGGGCATCAGCCAAGGCATGGTCTGGTCATTGACCGCGATGGCGTTGGCCTTCTTGCCATCTTGAACCGGCCACTGCACGCCATTTCCGGCAGCCAGGTGCATGGGATAAAGAATGGGAGCCGTTCCAATCTCAGGCATGGAGCGAAGATTTTCCTTCAGCCTGAAGTCGACAACAGGTCCGGTGGACACCTTCACATCGATTTGATCAAGGCGCTGATCAACGCCGGTCGCGCATTCAAGCTGTGTCTGTTCTGTCGAGGTCGGGACGTGGATGAATAACTCCGCGTCATTCGGAAAGACGATGCGCTCGAACGGGTGAGAGAAAGTCTTGAGGTCGGCCATGCTGTCGTCGGTGGATGTGCTTATCACCACATCACCCTGGCGGCCGTCACGTTCAAGCATGACGATGATGTTCTCTTGCAATACATCGTCATCCTTGAACGCCGTGTTTCGGCTTTCGAACAAGTGCATTGCCTTCAGTGCGGTTTTCTGCAACAAGAGTTCGCGGAATGGCCGGTAATAGGTGCCGTTGCAAAAGCTGCGCGGAATGATGGCGACAATGACGCCACCGGGCGCCATTAACTCGATGGCCAGCGCCACAAACCCCGTGTACAGGTTGACCGTTTCGATGCCCACTTGGCTCAGCGCTTGGCGATGCTGGCTGCCGTTGCCGATTTTCTTGTAAGGTGGGTTGAGAATGGCGTGCGTGTAGTGCCTGCCTGAGCGCCCTTCGAGCATCGCCAGGGCCGTCTGCACAATGAAGTCACCCGCCACCACCTGCTGCTTGAATTGCTGGGAGTCGGCGTAAGAGTGCAGCGTTTCTTCAAGGTGTAGCCGCAGCGTTTCGTCGTACTCGTGGGCCGTGGCTTGCACGCGGTCAAAGCCGAATCCGCCAGCGCGCCAGCGGTCCAAAAAGGCACAGCTCAAGGCACCAAGCCCAGCACCGGCATCCAGCAACTGACAGGTCGACAGATCGCTTGGCGGGAACATGCCCGCCATGAACCGAGCGACTGGCGCAGGCGTCATGAATTGGCCCAAGCGCGACTTGGTCTTTTGCGCAATCTTTGACGCCATTGAGCGCCGGTTGTGTTCCGCCTTGTCGAGCAACTTAGGGCTCCCCGGGTGAATGGGCATGATATCGAATTCGCCTGTGCCGGCTGGATGTTCATACAGCCATCCCTGGCTGTCTTTCGGGCCCGGCTCGCCGAGTTGCAAGTGACGCTTTCCACGGGTCAGGCTTGCCCCGCGCGGCGCGCTTCGGCGCAGATCGCAGCGCATGTTCCCGGCCTGCCGCTATCGTGCGCGGCTTCATGTCAAACGCCCGCACCACGCCGCCTGGCTCACCACGCCTATTCACCCTGGCCTGGCCGCTGTTCCTGGAACTGCTGCTGGGCATGGGTGTGGGGCTCTTGGGCACTGCGCTGGCCGCACGGCTGTCAGACAACGCGGGCGCGGCTTTTGCCTTGGCCAGCCACGTGCTGGGCATGCTCTTTGTGTTGTTCCGCGTCGTCGGCGCGGGGGTGGGTGTCGTCGTCACCCAAGCCCTGGGTGCGCAGCGCCGCAGCGCTGCCGACGCGCTGGCCTGCGCCGCGCTGGGCGCCAGCACCTGGGTGGGCGGCTTCACCGCCGTGCTGGCGGTGGTCAGCGCCGGCCCCATGCTGCGGCTGCTGAACGCGCCGCCCGAGGTGCTGCCACTGGCCCAGCCACTGCTGCAATGGCTGGCTCCTGCCCTGCTGCTGGACGCCTGGAACGCGGCCATGGCCAGCGTCATGCGCGCCCACTTGCGCACGCGCGACACGTTGGGTGTGATGATCATCATGCACGTCACCCACCTGCTGCTGGCCTGGCCGCTGATGGGCGGGGTAGGCGACTGGGCCGGGCTGGGGTTGCCCGGCTATGCGCTGGCCTTGGTGGCGGCGCGCACGCTGGCACTGACGCTGCACACGCTGCTGTGGCGCAGCCGTCTGGACCTGCGCCCCAGCGTGGCGGATTGGTGGCGGCTGCGCTGGCATGAGCTGGCGGCCATGGCCCACATCGGCCTGCCCGGTGCGGCAGAGAACATCGCCTACCGGCTGTGCTACATGGTCAGCGTGGCGGTGGCTGGCTGGCTGGGCGCGCAGGCGCTGGCCACGCAGGCCTACGCGCAGCAGTTTGTGCACATCGTGCTGCTGTTTGGTCTGGCCACGGGCCTGAGTGTGGAGATCGTCGTCGGCCACCTGGTGGGCGCCGGGCACCTGAAGCAAGCCCATCGCCTGGTGCGGCGCGCGCTGGCGCGCGGCCTGCTGGTCAGCGTGTGGGTGGCCACCGCCGTGGCGCTGGCCGCGCCGTGGCTGCTGCGCCTGTTCACGCAAGACGCGCAGATCATCGCCACCGCCACCACGCTGCTGTGGTGGACCGTGCTGCTCGAGCCTGGGCGCACCTTCAATCTGGTGGTCATCAACGCCCTGCGCGCCACCGGTGACGCACGCTTTCCGGTGCTGGCTGGCGCGGCCAGCATGGTGGTGGTGCTGGCCGGGGGCAGCTGGCTGCTGGGCGTGCACCTGGGGCTGGGCCTGGTGGGCGTGTGGATAGCCTATGCGGCGGATGAATGGCTGCGCGGGCTGTTGATGTGGCGGCGCTGGGCGCGGCTGGCCTGGGTGCCGCACGCCAGGCGCAGCCGGCGGCGGCTGGCAGGCCGCTGACTTTGCTCGTTAGACTTTTTTAACTGAGCGCCGCGGCGCGCAAGGTCCAGCCCTGGCCGGCTTCGATCTGGGCTGTGCCTTCGCGGGCATACAGGCTCAGTCCTTGGCCGTGGCCGCCAGGGAAGATTTGCTCGGTCAGCACCTGTTCGCCGTCGCCCACAAACACTTCCACCGAAGCCCAGTCCAGCCACAGGCTGATGCGCAAGGGCTGCGCCGCACTGGGCGCGGCCACGGGCACGCTGCGGCGCTGCGCGTAGAGCGCGTCGTCTGGCGGGCAAAAGCCGGACTGGCTGCGGTCGACAAACACGCAGCGCGCGGCGGCGTCGTAGCCCACGCGCGTGCAGTCGCCGTGGTCGCTGCGCAGCACCAGGCCACATTCAAGCGCCGCGCTTTCGCGCAATTCCCAGCACACTTCCAGCGCACGCCCAGCGGGGCTGCATGCAAGCACCTGAACCTCTTCGTTGTGCAGCAGGTGCGCCGGCCAGACAAAACGCTGGTCGCGCAGCGACTGCACACCAGCCACCGGCCACTGGCGCAACTGCCAACCCAAGGCGCCACGGCGCAGCGACAGTTCACGCGGCAGGCTCATGCTGCCGCGCCAGGGCTGTGTGGGCAGGTGCTTGGCGTAGCGGTGGCAGTTCATCCAGGCCAGCCAAACTTGGCGTTGCTGGGCGCCGGGCGCGCTGGGCTCAGCGGGCACATCGTTCCACGACAGCGCGGCGTAGAAATCGGCGCCGTGGTCGGCCCAGCGCGGCTCGGCCTGATGTTCGGTTTGTGGCTCAGTCACAAAGCGCTGGCCATCAAAATGGCCAAAGAAAATGCGCGCGCCGGTGCCGCCCGAAGGGTGGCCGGCCAACACGTCCACCTTGAGCAACCAGCACACGCGCCCGTCTTGATCAGGCAAGGGGATCAGGTCAGGGCACTCCCAAATGCCCTGGCCTTCAAAGGGCGCGCTGAAGTCGCTCAGCCACTGCCACTGGCGCAGGTTGTGGCTGGCATAAAACTGCGCTTTGCGCTCGTCAGGCAGAACCACCACCATCACCCAGCGCGCCGTGCTTTCATGCCAAAAAACTTTGGGGTCGCGAAAGTCGCGCTGACCCAGGTCCAGCACCGGGTTGCCGGCGAACTTGGTCCAGCTGCGGCCACGGTCCAGGCTGAAGGCCAGCTCCTGCGCTTGGCCGCCTTCGGGCTTGCGCAGACAAGCGGTGTAGACGGCCACCAGGGGCGGCGCGTGGTCGCTGCCATCACCGCGGCCAAAGCCGCTGCTGTTGTGCCTGTCCACCACCACACTGCCCGAGAAGATGGACGCCCGCTCGTCTTCGGCAATTGCCAAGGGCAGCTCTTACCAGTTGAGCAAGTCGGTGCTGACCGCGTGGCCCCAACTCATGTGGCGCCACAGTTCGCCGAAGGGGTTGGTTTGGTAGAAGAGGTGGTACTCGCCGTCGAAGCAGACCAGACCGTTGGGGTCGTTGATCCAGTGGCGCTTGGGACTGAAGTGGAACTGCGGCCGCCAAGGTTCGTTGCCTGCTGTCAAGCCGGTCATCGCTGGGCCCCCTGGATATGCCAGCCCCAGCCCGCCAGATGCACCGCCGTGCCACCGGCCAGTTGCGCTTGTTGGGCCTGCGGGCCCAGATTGACGAGCACCTCCAGCCTATCCCGGCCGCGCTGGCGGGCAAAGCCCAGCACAGCCGGCACGCCTGTGTCCAACCACGTCAGTGTGCGCCCCATTTGGCCGTTAGCCAGTGCCGGGTGCTTGCGCTTGAGCGACAGCAGCTCGCCGTAAAAGTCAGCCAGCGCAAGGTCGCCCCAGCGCATGGGGTCGCGCTCAAAAAAGGCCAGGCGGCGGTCGAGAAAACTCTCTTGCCCGCCATAGATCAGCGGCATGCCAGGCAGCAGTGCCGCCAGCACGGCCATGGCCTTGAAGCAGTCGACACCGCCGTAGAACTCGGCGCAACTGCCATGCCAACTGTTGCTGTCGTGGTTGGCGGTGAAGGTCATGCGGTATGCATCTGGCGGATAAGTCTCCTGGCGGCGCTGCCACCAGGCGTGCAGCGCGCCGGCCCCCGCCTGGCCTTGTGCAATGGCCCGCAACTGCTTGAGCAAGTCCCAGTCGTAAGTCATGTCAAAGGCTGTGGCGTGCAGATCCACCGCGTCGCTTTCGGCCAACATGAAGACGGGTTTGATGCGCTCCAGCGCCGTGCGTGTTTGCTCCCAAAAAGGCGTGGGCACCAGGCTGGCCACGTCGCAGCGAAAGCCGTCGATGTCAGCCTCACGCAGCCACCAG
>JANNEX010000355.1:0-5621 GCA_031379155.1 Rubrivivax sp. | reverse complement strand
CAGGTGCATGGCGTCCGCAAAGTCCAGCCCCGCATGTTCAAGCGCGTCCAATGCCCCAAGCGCCTGCGCGCGGTTTTCAAGCGTGACGTGTTCAATGCCAGCCAGGGCGCGCAGCACACGAGCTACTTCACGTGGCTTGAAGGCATAGAAGCCGCGCAGCACCCACTCAAACTCCAGCAGCACCGTGCTGGGCACAAACACCGGCTTGGCCATCGCGGCCACCGCTGCCGGGCGCTGTTTGGCGGCCTGAGCGTCTTCGGGGTCGTTGACGAAAAAGCGTACCAATACGTTGGTGTCGACGGCCTTCAAGGCTTGGCGCCAGGCCGCCTTTGGCCGGCCAGCAACAACGCGGCGTCGAAGTCTTCAAGGCGGCGCGGCTTGCCATGCCCTGGCGCCGTCACCAGACCAGCCAAATCAGCGATGTTGACCTTGGGCACAGCGCGCGCCACGCGCAACTTCAGGCCGTCGGGCTCTTCGGTCATTTCAAGCCTGGAACCGGCGCCAAGGCCCAAGCGTTTTCTCACTGGCGCAGGCAAAACGACCTGGCCTTTGGATGACACGAGCAGGAATTCCATGGTTGCTGGCTCCGAAGAAAAACGCCTTCATCTTACCAGGTAAGACAGGCTGTGTCGGCGCGCCGGCCCAGCCAACGCCCTACCTCATCAACCCCGGCAACCACATCGCCAGCCCCGGCACAAACAACACCAGCACCAGCCCCACGGCCAGTGGCAAGCAGAAGATGGCGCTGCCGCGAAAGATGGCCATCAGCGGCACGTCTTTGAGCAAAGAATTCATGACGAACATGTTCATGCCCACGGGCGGTGAGATCAAACCCACCTGCACCACCAGCACGATGAGCACGCCAAACCATACCGGGTCGAAGCCCAGGCCGGTGACGATGGGGAAGAAGACGGGGATGGTCAGCAGCACCATGCTCAGCTCTTCCATGATGGTGCCCAGGATGATGTAGATGACCATCATGGCCCCCACCACCATCAGCGGCGAAAAGCCCTGGTGCAGGATCCAGTCCTTCAGGTCGCCCGGCATGCTGGTGTAGTTGACGAAGCTGGAGAAGATTTGCGCGGCGATGAGGATGGTGAACAGCATGGCCGTGGTGCGCGCGCTTTCCACGAGCACGTCACGCAACACTTTAAGCGTTAGGGTACGGCGCAGCAGGGCAAACACAAAAGCGCCAAAAGCACCTATGCCCGCCCCTTCAGTGGCGGTGAAAAAACCGCCGTAGATGCCGCCCAGAACCACGATGACGAGCAGCACCACGCCCCAGATGCCGCGCAGTGCGCTCCAGCGCTCGGCATTCGTGGCGCGTTCGCCCGGGGGGCCGGCGCCGGGGTCGCGCCAGACAATCCAGACCACGCCCAGCATGAGCAAGGCCGCGCACACCAGGCCGGGGATGACACCGGCGGCGAAGAGTTTGCCAATGTTCGTCTCAGTCACGATGCCGTAGATGACCATGATGGTGCTGGGCGGGATCATGATGCCCAGCGTGCCGCCCGCAGCGATGACGCCAGTGCTCAGGTAGTCGGCATAGCCCAGCTTTTTCATCGGCGGGTAGGCCACCTTGCTCATGGTGGCTGCGGTGGCGATGCTGCTGCCGCAGATGGCGCCAAAGCCGGCGCAGGCCAGCACGGTGGCATGCGCCAGGCCGCCGCGCAGGTGGCCGATGAAGGCATGCGCGGCGCGAAAGAGTTCATGCGCCAGGCCGGCGCGTGCCACCAGGTTGCCCATCAAGATGAAGAGTGGCACCACGCTCAGGGTGTAGGCGAAGCCGGTGTCAAACACCACCTGCGCGGCATTGGCCATGGTGGGTGCCCAGCCGCGCAGCAGGCCCAGGCCCGCAAAGCCCACCGCGCCCATGGCGAATGCCAGTGGCATGCGCAGCAGCGCCAACACAAAGACGACGGCGAAGCCCAGCAGCGCCTCGGTCATGTCGCGCCGCCTGCGCCCAAGCCAGTGCCCTCATCCGCGTCAGGCACACCCGAGTGATGCACGGGCACCGGCTGCGCCAGCACCATCAGGTGCGCCGCCGAGGCCAAGGCCAACAACACGCTCATGACGTAGACAAAAGCGCCCAGCGGCAGCTTGAGTTGCGCCGTGGTGTCGCCGTATTCGGTGAGCTGGCCGGCCTTGACCCACATCAGCCAGGCCAGGCCGGCCATGGCCACCGCGCACAGCAACTCCATCAACGCTTGCTGGCTGCACTGCAACCAGCGTGGCAGCCAGCGGTCGGCCGAATCAAAGACCACGTGTTCACCGGCCAGCGCGACGAGTGGCAGGCTGGTGAAGATGACGACCACCATCAGCAGTTCAGTCAGCTCCAGCGCGCCGGGCAATGAACCGCTGAAAAACTTGCGGCCCATCACGTCGACAAAGGTCAGGCCCATGATGCCAAACAGCGCCAACGCGGCCAGCGTGCCGCACAGGGCGATCAGGAACTTTCTCAAGCGGCCTACTGCAGCTTGGCGATGTCGGCGCGGAAAGCCGTCAGTGCCTTGACAGGCTCCTTCATGCCCTTGGCTTCAGCGGCCTTGGCCCAGTTGGCCACCAGCGGGCCTACCTTGTCGGCCACGGTGTTGACGAAGGCCGTGTCGGCCTTGGTGATCTGCACACCGGCAGCTTGCATGAAGGCCAGGCCACGGCGGTCAACCTTGTCCCAGCCTTTGCCAAACATGCGCGCGGCGACTTCGCCTGACAGTTCGTCGATGGCCTTTTTCACGTCGGCGTCCAGCGCGTCGTACTTGGCCTGGTTCATCATGAAAACGAAGCTGGTGTTGTACAAGCCGCCAGGGAAGGTGGTGCCGTACTTGATGACCTTGTCAATTTTGAAGCTCTCGACGCTTTCGGCCGGGAACAGCGTGCCGTCCATGACGCCGGTGGACAGCAGCTCGTAACTCTCCGGCGCGGGCTTGAGCGTCACGTTCATGCCCAGCGCTTTGCTGATTTCATTGACCATGCCACCGCCCACACGCCACTTCAGGCCTTGCAGGTCTTCGGCCTTGGTGATGGGCCGCTTGGTGTTGAAGATGATGCCGGGGCCATGCGTGAAGACGGCCAGCACCTTCACGCCCTTGTGCTCTTCGGCCATGGCGGGGGTCTTGCCGTACAGGCGCGCAAAGGCCACCGACACGGGCTCAGAGTTGTTGCCCAAAAAGGGCAACTCGGCAATCTGCGTCGTCACGAAGCGGCCCGGCGTGTAGCCGTGCACGGTGTAGGAGATGTCGGCCAGGCCATTGCGCACGGCGTCAAAGGTGGCCGGCGGCGCTGCCACCGCACGCGGCAGCACATTGCACTTGACCTTGCCAGTGGTCTTTTGTTCAAGCTGCGCGCACCAGTCTTTTTGCGTCTCGCTCAAGGCATGCGTGGGCGGCAGCCACGATGAAAGGGTGAGCACCACCTGGGCCGAAGCCGAGGTGGCCATGAAGCAGGCTGCGGCCAGCAAAGCGGGTTGAAAAGTGCGCATGGGTTGAAGGCTCCGGGGCAACAAGGTCAGCCGCTATTGTCACCGCATGTTTTAAGCTGCCCATTGCAGAAAACTCGCACGCTTTGTGGCTGGCAGCCCCCGCGACTGCGGGGCCGGGCAGCCAAACCCGTCAGTACAAAGCGGGCCGGATTGACGACAATCGCTGTCAGACGACTCACAAAAGAAACACCGGCAAAAAACAGCCACAAGGTGAGCCAAACCGGGCCAAGCCAAGAGGACGCACCATGTTGACCAAGCCCTTCACTGCCGCACTCGTGGCCTGCTCGCTGGCCGGGCTTGCTGCCTGCCCGGCCGCCGCTGTGACCATCACCTTTGACAACCTGGGCCTGGGCATACAGTTGTCCAACCAATACGCTGCGCTGGGTGCCACCTTCTCGGCCAACGCTTTCAGCGGGGCTGGCAGCTCAAGCTCGCAAGAACCTTGGGCCACCAACACCGACATGAGCATAGGCAGCATCAACAATGGCGTGGTCGGGCGCGACTTCGACAACCTGGGCAACCCGCCGTTGGCCAGCGGCAACTTTGTGCACCGCCTGCTGGGTTGGCAAACTGAAGACGGCGACCCCAGTTTCTGGATCAACTTCAGCACCCCGGTGACCAGCATCAGCGTGCTCTTTGTCGGCGTCAGTGGCTCCAACAATTCGCCCGACACGCGGCTGTTTGTCTACAACGGCAACACCCTGCTGGCCACCGTGTCCAAAGACCTGCCTGGCAACAACGTGGCCCAGTACAGCCTGAGCTTCGCAGCGCCGCTGATCACCCGCGTGGCGGTGGCGCCAGGTTCTTTCAATGACTGGGTGGGTGTGGACAACGTGGTCTTCGCGCCCGTGCCCGAACTGGGCAGCGCATGGATGCTGGCCATGGGCTTGGCGGCGTTGGGTCTGGCGTGGCGCCGCAGGCGCTGAAAACCCCTCTGAGCTCACAGCCGCGCCAATACCGGCGCCAAGGCCTTGCCGGTGTGCGAACCCGCCGCCACCACATCTTCTGGCGTACCCGCCACCACCACACGCCCACCCGCGCCGCCGCCTTCAGGGCCAAGGTCGACAACCCAGTCGGCTTCAGCAATCACGTCCAGGTCGTGTTCAATGACGAGCACGCTGTGGCCGCCGCCCACCAAGCGGTGCAGCACTTTGATGAGACGTTCCACATCGGCCATGTGCAGGCCCACCGTGGGCTCGTCCAGCACGTACAGGGTCTTGGGCGCGCGCTGGCCACGGCGCGTGATGTCGTCGCGCACCTTGCTGAGTTCAGTCACCAGCTTGATGCGCTGCGCTTCACCGCCACTCAGCGTGGGTGAAGGCTGGCCCAGCGTCAGGTAGCCCAGGCCCACGTCTTTGAGCAACTGCAAGGGGTGGCTGATGTGCGGCATGCTGGCAAAGAAATCCACCGCTTCGTCGACTTCCATGCGCAGCACGTCGCCAATGCTTTTGCCGCGCCAGGTGACGGCCAGGGTTTCGGGGTTGAAGCGTGCGCCGTGGCAGATGTCGCAGGCCACTTTCACGTCGGGCAAAAAGCTCATGGCGATGGTCTTCAGGCCCTGTCCTTCGCAACCCGGGCAGCGGCCATCGCCGGTGTTGAAACTAAAGCGGGCTGAGGCGTAGCCGCGTGCCCTGGCTTCCAGCGTTTCGGTGAAGAGTTTGCGGATGCTGTCCCAAAAGCCGATGTAGGTGGCGGGGCAACTGCGCGGTGTTTTGCCGATGGGCGTTTGGTCGACTTCGAGCACACGGTCAATGGACTCGAAGCCTTGCAGGCCCGTGCAGCCCACCAGCGTGGGGCGACGGCCTGCGGCCAGCGCATCGCGCCCAGCCTTGGTGACCTTGTGCTGCACCAGGGCCGAGACATTGGCCAGCAGAACATCGCGCGCCAGCGTGCTTTTGCCCGAGCCGCTGACGCCGGTCACCGCCACCAGACGGCCCAGCGGCACCTGGAGGTTGACACTTTGAAGGTTATGCAGATGGGCGCCTTGCAGCGTCAGCCAGGCTTCTTCGGCGACCACCGCACGCCGCGCTTGCAAGGGATGTTTGAGCGGCCGCGCCAAAAAGCGCCCGGTCACGGAGTCCACTGACTTTGACAGCTCAGTCACCGAGCCCTGCGCCACCAACTGCCCACCGCGTTTGCCCGC
>JANNEX010000312.1:0-5099 GCA_031379155.1 Rubrivivax sp. | reverse complement strand
GCAACACAGCCAGCGATGTGCCGTCGGCGTCACGCGCAGGCCGCCCAAGCGTGGCGCGGTGGCAGCCCAGGCTGTAACGCTGCGGAGACGCCACGCGGGCATGCTGGGCCGCATGAGCCGGCGGCAGCAGACGCGCCCCTTCGTCGTCGCTTTCACAAATACGACCACATGAACTCGCGTCTTTCACCACCATGCGTCGTTGCACAGCCTTGCCGCACGCACAAGTGCGGCTGCGGCTGCGCGCCTAGCCTGGTGGCGAAATCCATCGATTTCATTGTGTGGTCGTATTTGTGAAAGCGACTACTTAGAGCAGCAGCCCCATTTGCTTGGCCGCCGCCAGCAAAGCCGGCAGCTTGGCCAGCGCCACTTTGCCCGGCATGCGCACTGCCGGTGCGTGCACGGCAATGGCGGCGCGCACGCTGCCTTGTGCGTCGCGCACGGGCACGGCCAGCGCCGTCAGGCCGGGGATGAATTCTTCGCGGTCTTGCGCATGGCCCAGCTTGGCAATGCTGTCGCATTCGGCGCGCAGGGCACGCAGCGTGCACAGGGTGCTGGGGGTGAGTTTGGGCAAGGGCAGGTGGGCCAGCAGTGCGTCGCGTTCTGCTGCGCTCATCAAGGCCATAAAGAGCTTGCCGCTGGCCGTGCAATGCAGCGGCACATGGGTGCCCACGTCCATGCTCAGGCGCCAAGGCCAGGGCGCCTCGACGCGGTCTAGGTAGAGCACGCTGGCGCCGTCCAGGGTGGTGAAGTTGCAGGTCTCACCGACTTGCTGCACCAGCGCGGCCAGCAGCTCATGGCGCAGGCCGCGCACGCTGCCGTGGTTGAGGGTGTCCAGCGCCAGGCGGCGCAGCGCCGGGCCCAGCACCAGGCAGCGTTCGTCCACGTCGCGCGCCAGATGGCCGCTGGCCAGCAGTTGCGTGCACAGGCGGTGAGTGGTGGCTTTGGCCAAGCCCAGCTGTTGCTGCAGTTCGGCCAGCGTCAGGGCCCGTCCCTGCTGCGCCAGCAAGGCCAGCAGGCGCAAGCTGCGCTCGGCCGACGAGCCTGTGCTGACCGCTTGCGTGTTTGACCGCTTGGGCGCTGCGGGCAAGCTGCGAGAGTTTGGCGGCTTGCACTGTATGGCCATGGCAATGGGTCTCCGCTCTAAGGGAAAGTGCTGCACCGGCCGCGTTGAGTTCGCCAGCGCTTTGCCTTAGCATGATCTTAAAACGGAACACAGTGTTCCGTTTTTTAAGTATGCAGATGGGGCCTCAAGCATGTCATCCGCGCCGGATGCCGACGAGGAATACGACTACATCGTGGTCGGTGCCGGCTCGGCCGGCGCGGTGCTGGCCGCGCGCCTGAGCGAAGACCCGGCCACCCGTGTGCTGCTGCTCGAAGCCGGGCCGCGCGACCGTTCGTTCTGGATTCACCTGCCCATCGGCTATGCCAAGACGATGTGGAGCCCCAACTACAACTGGTGCTTCCACACCGACCCCGACCCGCACATGAACGGCCGGCGCATCTACTGGCCACGCGGCAAGACCCTGGGCGGCAGCAGCTCCATCAATGGCTTGATCTATATCCGCGGCCAGCGCCAGGACTTTGACCACTGGGCCGCACTGGGCAACCCCGGCTGGGGCTTTGACGACGTGCTGCCCTACTTCTTGCGTGCCGAAGGCAACCAGCGTGGCAACAGTGCACTGCACAGTGGCGACGGGCCGCTCAAGGTGTCTGACATTGGTGCGCGGCACGAGCTCATCGAAGCCTTCATTGCCGCCGCGCAGCAGTGCGGCGTGCCACGCAACGAAGACTTCAACGGCGCCACGCAAGAAGGTGCTGGCTACTACCAACTCAACACCCACCACGGCTGGCGCTGCAGCTCGGCCAAGGCTTACCTGGCACCGGCGCGGCGGCGCTCCAACTTGCATGTGCGCACCCAGGCGCTGGCCACCGGCGTGGTGCTGCAAGGCCACCGCGCGGTGGGTGTGCGCTACCGCCAAGGCGGTACGTTGCGGCAGGCCCGCGCACGCGCTGAAGTGCTGCTGGCCGCCGGTGCCATCCAGTCGCCTCAGTTGCTGCAACTCTCGGGCATAGGCCCGCCTGCACTCTTGCAAAAACATGGCATCAATGTGGTTCAGGCGCTCGGCGGCGTGGGTGAAAACCTGCAAGACCACTTGCAGATGCGTCTGAGCTACGAATGCACCCAGCCCATCACCAACAACGACCAGTTGCGCACGCTGTGGGGCCGCGCGCGCCTGGGCCTGCAGTGGCTGTTCTTGCGCAGCGGGCCGCTGGCCGTGGGCATCAACCAGGGCGGCTGTTTCATGCGCGCGCTGCCGCAAGAAAGCCAGCGGCCCGACATCCAGTTCCACGTCGCCACCCTGTCGGCAGACATGGCTGGTGGTGCGCCGCACCCGTGGCCGGGCTTTACGCTGTCGGTGTGCCAGTTGCGGCCGCAGTCACGCGGACGTGTGCAGATTGTCTCGGCCGACCCGACACAGCCGCCGTCGATGTTGGCCAACTACCTGTCCACCGACCTTGACCGCCGCACAGCGGTGGCCGCCGTCAAAGCCGCGCGCGCCATGGCGCGCGCGCCCGCGCTGCAGCCCTATGTCAAGCGAGAGATCAAACCCGGGCCTGAGGTCGACGACAGTGACGATGCGCTGCTGGCTTTTTGCCGCGACGCTGGCGTCACCATCTTTCACCCCAGCGGTACATGCAAGATGGGCAAGCTGGGCAAGATGGGTTCGGATGATGCCGCCGTGGTCGACGCGCGCTTGCGTGTGCACGGCATTCAAGCGCTGCGCGTGGTCGACTGTTCGGTGATGCCCACGCTGGTTTCAGGCAACACCCACGCAGCTGCAGTGATGATGGCCGAGAAGGCCGTGGACATGATCCGCCAGGACGCAAGAGGGCCCTGACGGTGTGTGCGTAGAAGGGGCCACGCTGACGGCTCCATGTGTGACTGATCTTTTTGCAGACAAGGAGACTTCATGAACCCAACCCCCAAGCTGCCCAGCCGCCGCCAGGCCCTGGGCGCCGCCGTCATCGGCACCGCCAGTTCGCTGGCCGGCGCGCCCGCGCTGGCGCAAGGTGTGACGCGTTTCAAGATTCAAACGGCAGTGCCCAGCTCCAGCATTTACTTTGACCTGATGAAAAAGTTTGCTGACCGGGTGGACAAGATGTCGGCCGGCCGCTTGAAGATGGAAATGCTGCCCGACGGCGCCGTGGTGGCGGCTTTCGAAATTGTCGACGCCGTGGACAAGGGCGTGGTGGACGGCGGTTATGCCTGGACCCACTACTGGTCGGGCAAGAACACGGCGGCCGGCCTTTTTTCCAACCCCGCGGCGGGTGGCGGCACCGGCATGGATCAGTTGTCGCATGTGGCCTGGCTGTTTCAGGGCGGTGGCTACGCGCTGTACAAGAAGTTTTTCAGCGACGCGCTCAAGCTCAACATCGAACCCTTCATGGTGCAACCCATGGGGCCTGACCCGCTGGGCTGGTTCAAGAACCCCATCAGTTCGCTGGAAGACATGAAAAAGCTCAAGTACCGCTCGCCCCCGGGGCTGGTGGGCGAGATCTTCAAAGAGATGGGCGTCAACGCCGTGGCCATGCCAGGCGCCGAAATCGTGCCGGCAGCGCAGCGCGGTGTGCTCGACGCGGCCGAGTGGATAGGCCCCGCCGACGACATGGCGCTGGGCTTTCACAACGTCTTCAAGCACTACTACTTGCAGGGCCTGCACCAAAGCACCGACGTGGGTGAACTGCTGCTGAACAAAACCGCCTGGAACAAGTTGTCAGCCGATCTGAAGGCGATTATTGAAGCCTCGGCCATGGCCACCATGACCGAGACCTACACCTACAATGTGTTTCGCAACGCGCAGGCCTTGCAGATTTTGCAGACCCAGCACAAGGTGGCCGTGCACGACACGCCGCGCGACATCTTCCCGGCCTTCATCAAAGCCACCAACCTGATCTACGACCGCGAGGCCGGCAAGAACCCGTTTTTCAAGGAAACGCTGGACTCGCAGCGCACTTTTGCCAAGCTGGTGGTGCCGTACTGGAACAAGATCAACGGCTTGTACTTCCAGCTCGGCATGGAATCGCCGAACGCAAAGTAGGCGGCCAAAAAAACCATGGCAACGATGAGCAGCACGGGCGTCGAAGACTCTGCATTGGCACGCTTTGCGCGCCGCTTGGACCAGGTGGCCGTGTGGTCGGGCCATGCCGCTGCCTGGCTCATCGTGCCCATGGTGTTGTCGCTGTGCTGGGAAGTGGTGGCGCGTTACGTCTTCAACGCCCCCACCCAGTGGGCCTACGACATGACCTTCATGTTGTACGGCAGCTTTTTCATGCTGGGTGCGGCCTACACCTTGCAGCGCAAAGGCCATGTGCGCACCGATTCTTTTTATGCCGAGTGGCCGCCCCGGCGCCAGGCCGTGGTGGACCTGGCCGGTTACCTGCTGATGGCCGCGCCGCTGGCGGGCGTGTTTCTGTTTGTCGGCTGGGGCTACTTCGTGAAGGCCTACGTCACCAACGAAACCTTCGTCAGCAGCGCCTGGCAGCCCATCACCTGGCCCTTCAAACTGGCGATGCCGCTGGCCGGTTTGTTGCTGCTGCTGCAAATCACCAGCGAGTGCCTGAAGTGCCTGCACACGCTGCGCAGCGGGCGCTGGCCTGATGCCGTTGTTGTCGCACCCCGGGAATTGACATGAGCCATGAGATCTTGGGCCTGGTGGCCTTGGGCGTGCTGTTCGCCGTCATCTTTATCGGATTCCCCATCGCGTTCACCTTGGGTGCGGTGGCCATGGCTACCGGCTGGATCGCGTTGGGCCCGGTGGTGCTGGACCTGGCGGTGCTGCAGACCTATTCGGTGATGAAAGACACCATCCTGGCGGCCATCCCCTTCTTTTTGTTCATGGGGTTTTTGCTGGAACAGTCGGGCATCATGGAACGGCTGTTCAATGGCATCCAGCAGCTGCTGGCGGGGCTGAATGGCTCGCTGTACTTGGCGGTGTTGATAACGGCCACCATCTTTGCCGCCGCCACCGGCATCGTGGGTTCATCGGTGACACTGCTCGGCGTGATGGCGGGGCCGTCGATGATCAAGAGCGGCTACG
>JANNEX010000278.1:0-8484 GCA_031379155.1 Rubrivivax sp. | reverse complement strand
TCGGGCTTGAGCGACGAGGCATGCGTGAGCTGCTCGTAGCACAGCGCGGGGCGGAAGTTGGCGAACAGGCCCAGGTGCTTGCGCAGGCCCAGGATGGCCTGCTCGGGCCGCAGCGCACGTTCAAGCTTGTCGTACTTCCAGTCGCCCACGGCGCCAAAGAGGATGGCGTCGGCGTCCTTGGCCAATTGCAGCGTGGTCTGGGGCAGCGGGTGGCCGTGAGCTTCATACGCGGCGCCGCCAACCAGGGCGGTTTCGGTTTCGAACTTCAGATCCAGCACGTTCATGACGCGCACGGCTTGTTCGACGATTTCTGTGCCTATGCCGTCGCCGGGCAGGATGGCAATTTTCATGGCGGATTTTCCGGGTGGGGAGAATGGCAAAGGCGGTGCACCAGGCTGTGTTCGCAAGCCTTGAAGATCACGTAATTGAGCATGCTGATGATCAGCGTCAGCAGCAGCTCGAACATTTGCTGCGCGGCGCCGTCGGCCAGCGCCATGGCGCCGTGTTCGACGATCAAGGCCCAGTTGGCGCCGAACAAAAAGAACAGGTTCACAGTGCCAGCGCCGAACAAACCGAAGCTGGTGCACAGCACGGCAAAGGTCAACCAGGGGCGTGTCAGCACCCAGCGCTGGAAGCCGCGTGTCAACCAGCCCATGTCACAGCTGGCGTTGCGCCAGCCAAGGCTGACGCGCCAGCCGCTCGGCTTCAAAGGCCTTGATTTTTTCCTGGTGGCGCAGAGTCAGGCCTATGTCATCAAAGCCACCCACCAGGCAGTATTTGCGAAAGGGCTGCACCTCAAAAGCCAGTTCGCTGCCATCGGGCTTGACCACCACCTGGCGCGGCAAGTCCACCGT
This sequence comes from Rubrivivax sp., assembly GCA_031379155.1. Lineage (GTDB taxonomy): Bacteria > Pseudomonadota > Gammaproteobacteria > Burkholderiales > Burkholderiaceae_C > Rubrivivax. The sequence goes on along the minus strand of JANNEX010000278.1, from coordinate 7,630 downwards.
CAGTTGGTAGCCGGGAAAAGCCAACACCTCGTCAAACAAACTCGCCACCTGGCTGGCTGGCAACACGATGGGCAAGATGCCGTTCTTGAAGCAGTTGTTGAAAAAGATGTCGGCGTAGCTGGGCGCAATCAGCGCGCGAAAGCCGTATTGGCCCAAGGCCCAAGGTGCGTGCTCGCGGCTGCTGCCACAGCCAAAGTTGCTGCGTGCCAGCAGCACGCTGGCGCCCGGGCTACCGGAGGGGCCTGGCAAATAGCGGGGTTGGTTCAGCACAAAGTCAGGGTTAGGTTTGCGGCTGTTTGGGTCTTGGCCAGGCTCGCCCGGGTCCAGGTAGCGCCAGGCGTCAAACAGGTTGGGGCCGAAGCCGCTGCGCGAGATGGACTTCAAGAACTGCTTGGGGATGATCGCGTCGGTGTCAACGTTGTCGCGGTCCATCGGCGCGACCAGACCTTTGTGTACGGTGAAGGCGTCCATGCTGTCTTTCAGTTCATTCTTCTTACGTCGACAAAGTGGCCGTTGAGCGCTGCGGCAGCGGCCATCGCCGGGCTGACCAGGTGCGTGCGCCCGCCCGCGCCTTGCCGGCCTTCAAAATTGCGGTTGCTGGTGCTGGCACAACGTTCACCCGGCTCCAGCCGGTCGGCGTTCATGGCCAGGCACATGCTGCAACCCGGCTCGCGCCACTCAAAACCGGCAGCGGTGAAGATGAGGTGCAGGCCTTCTGCTTCGGCCTGAGCCTTCACCAGGCCTGAACCCGGCACCACCAGCGCCAGGCGCACGTTGCTGGCCACGCGTTGGCCCGCGCGTTTGACCACGGCGGCGGCTTCACGCAGGTCTTCAATGCGGCTGTTGGTGCAACTGCCGATGAAAACCTTGTCGATGCGGATGTCGGTGATGGCCTTGCCTGGCTGCAAGCCCATGTAGGCCAGCGCACGTTCAATGGCGTTGCGTTTGACGGCGTCCTTTTCTTTGTCGGGGTCGGGCACACGACCGTTCACCGGCAAGACCATTTCTGGGCTCGTGCCCCAGGTGACTTGAGGTTGCATCAGCGTCGCATCTAACTCAACAACAGAGTCAAACATCGCACCGGCGTCGCTTTGCAAAGTGCGCCAGTAAGCCACCGCCTGCTCCCACTCCACACCGCGCGGTGCAAAGGGCCGGCCTTTGCCGCCGTTGTGGATGTAGGCGATGGTCTTTTCATCCACCGCCACCAGCCCCGCGCGCGCGCCGGCTTCGATGGCCATGTTGCACACCGTCATGCGCCCTTCCATGCTCAGGGCCCGGATGGCTGCGCCGCCAAATTCGATGGTGTAGCCGGTGCCACCGGCGGTGCCAATTTTGCCGATGATGGCCAGCACGATGTCCTTGGCGGTGACACCACGGCCGGCCACACCGTCCACTTTCACGAGCAAGTTTTTCGCCTTCTTGGCCAGCAGCGTTTGGGTGGCCATCACATGCTCGACCTCACTCGTGCCTATGCCATGCGCCAGCGCGCCGAAAGCGCCGTGCGTGCTGGTGTGGCTGTCGCCGCACACGACAGTCATGCCCGGCAGCGTGGCGCCGTTTTCCGGCCCGATGACGTGCACGATGCCCTGTCGTTTGTCCAGGAAAGGGAAGTAGGCCGCCGCGCCCGATTCTTTGATGTTGGCGTCCAGCGTCGTCACCTGCAGGCGGCTGATCGGGTCGGTGATGCCGTCGTAGCCATGGTCCCAGCCGGTGGTGGGTGTGTTGTGGTCGGCGGTGGCCACGATGGAACTCACGCGCCACACCTTGCGCCCTGCCAGGCGCAGGCCTTCAAAAGCCTGCGGGCTGGTGACTTCGTGCACCAGGTGGCGGTCGATGTAGAGCACCGCCGTGCCGTCTTCTTCGGTGTGCACAACGTGCTCGTCCCACAGCTTGTCGTAAAGCGTTCTTGCGGTCATGGTTTGCGTCCTCCAGGGGCAGATTGTGCAGATTCAGACTCAGCGTCAGATTCAAGTTCAACAGCCGGACACAGCGCATCGACAAAACGCTGCACCACGGTGGGCAGCACTTCTTGCGTGCGCACGGCCAGCAGGTAGTCACGCTGCGCCCAGGGCTCGTCGAGCTTGAGCACCTGGATGGCAAAGAGTTTGGCAAAACGCTGCGCCACGGCCGCCGGCATCACGGCCACGCCCAGGCCGGCTTCGACCAGTTGCGCGATGGCATCAAAGCCACGCACCTGCAAACGCGCCTTCAATGGCAGGCCGTGGCCTTGCGCTTCAGCGCGCATCAGCTCATGCACGGCCGCGCCCTGGTGCAGGCCGACGATGTCGTGCGCCAGCAGTTGCTCGAAGCGCACTTGCTTGCGCCGCGCCAACACATGGCGCGCCGGCACGATGGCGGCCAGTGCGCCTTGGCGGTAGCGCCGCGTGCTCAGGCGGTTGTCCAACAATGGCGGCACGAAGATGCCCACGTCAGCGCGGCCTTCGGCCACGGCGGCTTGAATCTCTGCACTGGTCAGGTCTTCAAGGCTGATGCGGATTTGTGGGTGCGACTTCGAAAACGCCGCCAGGTCGGGTGGCAAGCATTCGCTGATGGCGCCGGCACTGGCCACGATGCGCAACTGGCCTTTGATGCCGCGCGAGAACTCGACCACCTCGCTTTCCAGCGCGTGCAAGCTGGTGTGCAGGCTGCGGATGTGGCGCACCAGGGCGCGGCCGGCTTCGGTGGGTTCGACGCCGCGTGCGCGGCGTTCGAACAAGGGCACGCCAAAGCGCGCTTCCAGATCACTGACACGTTTGCTGGCTGCGGCCAGCGCCAGGTGTTCACGCTGCGCGCCGCGCGTGATGCTGTGGGTGTCGGCAATGGCCAGCACAAGGTTCAAGGTGGTGAGGTCAAAACGCATGACTGCGGTGCAAGGAGCTTAGCCTTCGTGGCTGGCGTGGTGTTGCGCGAATTATCAACCCAGCCTTCGTAGACAACGAAGCCAGCGCTGTTTTGCGCGACACGCCGCCGGCCTGCATGCCCGTCGTACAGTTGCCGCCCAGACCGGCCATCCCAGGCCAGCAGTCGATTTCAGGAGACACCCATGCGTTCTTTGCTGGCCACACTGTGTGCCGCCGCCGCTGTGCTCACATTCGCCTCGTGCGCCACTGCACCGTCGGGCCCACCGGCCTCCTGGTCCGCGCCCGAAGTGGTGGTGGCCCCTTCCAGCTTCACTGGCGTGCACGGCCTGGCGGTGGACAAGCAGGGCCGCCTGCTGGCCGGCAGCGTGGTGGGCAACGCCATCTGGGAAGTCGATCGCACCACGGGTGCGGCCAAAGTGCTGGTGGGCGGGCCCGAGGGCCAGGCCGACGACATCGCCATCGGGCCTAACGGTGAAATGGCGTGGACAAATTATCTCGTCGGCGCTGTGCGCGTGCGTGACAGCGACAACGCGCCACAGCGTGTGGTGGCGTCAGGCCTGCCGGGACTGAATTCACTCGACTTTGACCGCAAGAACGGCAAGCTCTATGCCACGCAGGTCTTCCTGGGCGACGCACTGTGGGAACTGGACCCCAAGGGCGTGGCCGCGCCGCGCCTGATCGCCAAGGACCTGGGGGGCTTGAACGGTTTTGAAGTCGGCCCTGACGGCATGATCTACGGCCCCTTGTGGTTCAAGAACAGCGTCGTCAAGGTCGACCCCGCCAACGGTGCCATCACCGTCATCAACAACAGCTTCAAGACACCGGCTGCGGCCAACCTGGACGGCAAGGGCAATGTCTACGTGATCGACACCGCCACCGGTGAACTCGTGCGCGTGTCGCTGGCCACCGGCGCACGCAGCACGGTGGCGCAGCTCAAGACCGCGCTGGACAACCTGGCCGTGGCCCCTGATGGCACGGTCTACGTGTCCAACATGGCCGACAACGCGGTGATGGCGGTCAACCCCAACACGGGCGCGGTGCGCACACTGACCAGCGGCAAACTGGCCGTGCCTTCGGGCGTGAAACTGCTTGGCAACACGCTGTACGTCGCAGACATCTTTGCCTATCGCCAGGTGGACCTGGCCAGCGGCGCGGTGACTGACATCAAGCGCATGCACGGCGCTGGCGTTGAGATGGAATACCCCTTTGCGCTGGGCGTGTCTGACAAGCTGGTGGCCATGGCTTCGTGGTTCACCGGCAGCGTGCAGATACTGGACCGTGCGACCAGCAAAACCGTGGCCATGACCCACGGCTGGAAAGCGCCTTATGACGCCCTGCCCTTGGCCGACGGCAGTGTGTTGGTGGCCGAGATTGCCACCGGCAGCATCACGCAGGCCAGCGGCGCCGACTACAAGACGCGCAAAGTCATCGCAAGCGGCCTGGGCGGCCCGGTGCAGATGACCCTGGGCCGCGACGGCGACCTGTACGTGACCGAAGCGGCTGGCAACCTGGTGCGCATCAAACTGGCCGACGGCAGCAAAACCGTGGTGGCCAGCGGCCTGGCGCTGCCGCAGGGTGTGGCGCAAACACCCTGGGGCACTTTCATCGTCGCCGAGGGCGCCTTGGCGCGCTTGAGTGAAGTCGACCCCGTCACCGGCAAGATGCGCACCGTGGCCGACAAGTTGCCCATAGGCCTGAGCCCCGGCCCCGGCATGCCGCCGCCTTATGTCGCCACCGGCGTGGATGTGGGGCCCGACGGCAGCATCTACTTCAGCGCCAACCGCAACAACGCCATTTACCGCATCAAGCCTGTGCGTTGATTTGTTGACACTTCACACTGCCACCACACACCGGAGTTAGCCCATGGCCGCCTACCTGCACGCCCAGATTCAGGTCCACGACAACGCGGCCTACGAAAAATACCGCCAGCAGGTGCCGGCCATGATCGCCGCGCATGGCGGTCGCTATCTGGTGCGCGGCGGCGCCGTGGCGCCGCTGGAAGGCAGCCCGCAGACCGCCCGCCAGGTGATCCTGGAGTTTCCGACCATGGCTGCCCTGCGGGCCTTTTACGACTCGCCCGAATACGCGCCGCTCAAGGCCTTGCGCATAGGCGCGGCCACGTGCAGCATCGTGGCCATTGAAGGGGTTTAGCAGGCCAGGGTCGGCGCTCAATCCAGCGCCCTATCCAGCGCTCGCGCGCGCTTCCAACTGTGCCTTCAAGCCCGCGTCCAAACGCAGCTCACGCGCCAGCGCATCCAGGTAGGCGCGCTCCATGGTGCTGGTGCTGTCCACCACCAACAGGCTGGCCAAGTAGACCTCGGCAGCCAGTTCAGGGCTGTTGGCACCGGCAGCCACGTCGGCCGGCTCTACGGGGCGGCGCAACTCTTCTTCAACCCAGGCGCGCAAGGCGGGGGCGGCTTGTGAGCGGGCCAACTCGGCTTCCACCAAGCCCCGTTCACGCTCGTCCAAATGGCCATCCGACTTGGCCGCCGCAATCATCGCCTTGAGCAGCACGCGGTCGTGCGCTTCACCCGAGGGCGGCGGCAACGCAGGCACCACGCCGCTGGGCGCGCCGGCGGCGGCTGCGGGGCCTGCGGCTTGCTGCTGCGCTTGCCAATCTTGATAAGTCTTCCAGGCCAGCATGCCCAGCGCCGCCACGCCGCCCAGCTTCAGGGCCGATCCTCCTATGCGCCGCCCACCGCGCGTGCCCAGCAGCAGTGCCAGCACACCACCGGCAGCGGCACCTTTGGCGTACTTCTCAAGCTCGCCACTGTCGCGCGCGTTTTGCAAGCCGCCGCGCGCCTGGTTGACGGCGGACAGGCCGGTCTTGAGCAGTTGGTCAAGCAGGGATTGCGCATTCATTCAAAGCTCCAAGTGGTCAGGCCCCGACTGTAGGCAGGCTCTGGATGCCCCCAGGCAAGCACCGTGAATTCGTGCGCCATGCCCTGGGCTGCATTTGGCAGGCAGGGTGAACCGCGCTTGCTGAGCCACACTTCACTTTGCTTGGCGCATGCTGATGCGCCAGCCACCGTCACATGCAGCCCACCCCGAAAGGGCAGCCATGTACCTTGGCATTGATCTTGGAACCTCTGAACTCAAGCTGCCGCTGGGCGACGACGGCCGTGTCATCGACACCGGAGGCAGTGCGGTGGCGCCCGGCCAAGGCTTCATCTCGCTGGGCACGAGTGGCGTGATGTTCGTGGTCACAGACAGGTTCCGCCCCAACCCGGCTCAAGCCGTGCACGCTTTTTGCCACACGCTGGACGGTGGCACTGCTGGGGGCGCACTGGGTGCTGCACGCCTGGCGGCGCTGGCTTGCGGGCGCAGCGAGGCCGATGTCTGCGGCGCAACCGCCGTGTTGCACACCTATCTGCCGGGCGCTGAAAAAGCAGCGCTGCTGCAGCAACGCTTGGCGCTGTTTGCCCAGCTCTATCCGCGCCTGAAGGACTTGCATTTGCCCAGCGCGTAGCAGCCTCTTCACCGTGCATCCCAACCCTCAGCACAGGAACTGACCCCGACCAGCGGCGGGTTGATTTTTTGCATCGCGGCCTAGCATGGCGGCAGGCGCCATGGCACTCAGGCCTGCGCACTGCAACCCCATGAAAAACCTGCGCAAACACAGCGCCTGGACGGCAGCCGCCGCCGGCTCCATCCTCAGTGTGGCGGCCCTGCTGGGCGCCATGGGTTCGGCCCAATCGGCGGCCAACGAAGCCGGGCTCTCATCCGTCAGCGCACCGGCCATGCCTTGGGTGCGGCTGGACTACAGCCCGGGCCGGCTGATCATCAGCGGCAGCGTGCCCAGCGCCGTGGAAGAGCAAGACATCGTGCAAGCGGCACAGCGCCGATACGCTGCGGTGCAGGTCGTCAATTTGCTGCAAGTGGCCGCCGTGGCCAACCCGAATTGGCTGCGCGGTGACTGCCTGCCTGACCTGCGCGGCGCCATACAAGCCAGCGCCTTGTTGGCAGACGCCAGCCTGGTCATAGCCGGCAGCGTGCGCAGCGTACAGGCGCTGGGAGCCATTGCCGCTTCCACCAGGCCAGCCGCCGATGCTGGCATTCGCGTATATAACCACTTACAACGTTAACTTGCGCGCGGCCTGGGGAGGGCGCACCGCCGTGCGGCGCCCTCCGAGCGCGTCAAGTCACAGCGCCCCAAACTTCACGTTGATGCCCGTGAACAGCCCCAGGTCATTCTTCTGGATGCCGGCAGGTGGGCGGCTGTTAAAGCTGTCGGTCAAGGCCACAGACAGGTTCAGCGTGCTACTGACTGCCACCGCCAGGCCAGCGCTGAACTTGGCGATCTTGGCCTTGTCGTCCGACAGGCCCGGGTAGAGCTCAAGCCGCTGCTTGAAGCTGGTGCTGGCCGACAAGGTGTGCGAAGACTCTTCGCCCAGCAGCAGGCTGGCGCGTGAGAAGTGCTTGGCAGTTTTGCTGCCTATGGTCTGCACGGTGTCGTAGCTGTCGGTGCTGTAGGCCGCGCCGCCAAAAACGTTGAAAGAAGTCTCTTTGCTGTCGATGACTTTGTAGCCCAGACCCGCACCCAGGGTGTCGCGCAGCGACAAGTTGATCAGGCCGTCACCTTCCAGGCCTAACTTGCCAAAGGCGTAGAGCTGGCTTGACAGGTTGTAGTCGTACTGGCCGTAAGCCGCCCACTTGTTGGCGGTGGTGGCGGTGACACCATGGCTCTTGCTGCGGCCGTAGTTGCTGCTAGCGCCCAGCGTGATCTTGTCCTGCGCGGTGGCGCGCAGCATGTCGGCGTTGATGGCCAG
>JANNEX010000230.1:0-6493 GCA_031379155.1 Rubrivivax sp. | reverse complement strand
TAGAGCACTTCGGTCAGCAGCACACCGGCGTTGCCCACCAGTGAGCGGCCAGGCTCGAACAGCACTTCCCTCTGACCATGGCCGCGTGCATCCAGGCGTGCCAACACACCGGCCACCAGCGCGCCCGCATGCGGCGGTGTTTCGTCGGTGTAGGTGATGCCCAGGCCGCCGCCCACGTCAACGTGGTGGATGGGGATGCCGCTGGCTTCCACGGCTTCGACCAAATCGAGCAGGCGGTCCAACGCGTCCAGATAAGGTTCAAGCTGGGTGATCTGCGAGCCGATGTGGCAGTCGATGCCCACCACACGCAGGCCGGGCAATGCAGCCGCGTGGCGGTAGGCGGCCAGTGCCTGGTCATGCGCAATGCCGAACTTGTTGCCCTTGAGGCCCGTGGAGATGTAGGGATGCGTGCCGGCGTCCACGTCGGGGTTGACACGCAGGCTGACTGGCGCCACCTGGCCCAGCGCGCGGGCGACTTCATTGAGCGCGTCCAGCTCGCCCAAGCTTTCGACGTTGAAGCAGCGCACGCCGGCTTGCAGCGCTTGGCGCATCTCAGCGCGCGTTTTTCCCACGCCCGAAAAGACAATCTTGGCCGGGTCAGCACCTACCGCCAGCACACGCTGCAATTCACCGCCTGACACGATGTCAAAGCCACAGCCGGCCCGCGCAAAAGTCTGCAACACGGCCAGTGTCGAATTGGCCTTCATGGCGTAGCAGATCAGGTGGCGTCGGCCTTGCAGCGCCTGCTGATAGGCTTGCAACGCAGACAACATGGCGGCACGCGAATAGACAAACAGTGGCGTGCCAAACTGCCGCGCCAGCGCGGCGAGCGTTTGGCCTTCGAGTTGCAGATCGCCCTGCACACGGGCCAGAAAGGGCGCTCCTGGCAGGCTCATTTTGTGGGCGCTGACGCGGCAGCGGCACTGGCATTGGCAGCGGGCGGCGGCAGTGTCAACGGACCCTTTTGTCCACAGCCGGCCAGCAGCAAAGGCAGCGTCATCAAGAGGGCCGCAGCCCGGCGGTGTGAGCCGGCGCTCGATACACTCTTCAGGCTTGTTCTAGGCATGCAAAGGATTCTATGAGCACGGCCCCTGCCGCCCCGGCCACCTCAGCGCTGAGCGACGCCGACTACCACCGCGAAACCAGCCACTTGTTGGCACACGTCGAAGCCACCATTGACGGCTGGCTGCAAGACGACCTGATCGACATTGATACCCAGCGCACCGGTGGCCTGCTGGAGCTGAGCTTTCCTGGCGGCAGCAAGATCATCATCAACACCCAGCCGCCGCTGCATGAGGTGTGGCTGGCCGCGCGCGGTGGCGGCTTTCACTACCGCTGGCGTGAAGGGCGCTGGCTCGACACGCGCGACGCCAGTGAATTCTTGCAAGCGCTGTCGCAGCACGCCAGCACGCAAGCCGGCAAGGCGCTGAAGTTCTAGCGTTTGAAGAGGTCGAGGATGCTGTTGCGCTCTTCGCTGCTGGGTGCTTGCGGCACCGTGTCTTCCAGGCCCAGGCTGCGGATGCCGGCGCCGCCGCTGAACTGTTCAAACATCCAATAGCCGCCTGACTGCACCACACCTGCTGGCGCCTTCAGCTCTTGCACCGGCACGCCCTTGAGCGCGTGCTGCATGAATTCAATCCACACCGGCAATGACAGGCCGCCCCCAGTTTCGCGGTCGCCCAGTTTTTTGGGGTTGTCGTAGCCTATCCACACCACGGCGGCGAGCGTGGGCTGAAAGCCCGCAAACCACACATCCATGGAGTCATTGGTGGTGCCAGTCTTGCCATACAGGTCGGGCCGTTTGAGCTGGCCCTGGGCACGTGCTGCGGTGCCACTGCGGGCGACTTCTTGCAGCAGTGTGGACATGACAAAGGCATTGCGCGCCGGCAGTGTGCGCAGGCTCTCGTCTAGCTGGGGCGGCTTGCTTTCTTGCAGCAGCTTGCCTTTGCTGTCAGTCACACGCTGCACCAGCAAAGGCGGCAGCAGGAAGCCGCCGTTGGCAAACACGCTATAGGCCGAAATCATCTGCATAGGCGTGACCGAGCCCGCGCCCAAAGCCATGGTCAGGTAGGCCGGATGTTTGTCGGCCTCGAAGCCAAAGTGGTCAAGCCAACTCTGCGCAAAGCCCGGCCCGGTGGCGTTGAGGATGCGTATCGAGACCATGTTCTTGGACTTGGCCAGCGCCGTTTGCAGCGGCATGGGGCCTTCGAACTTGCCGTCGTAGTTCTTGGGCTCCCAGGGCTGGCTGCCCGTCACGCTGGCGTCAAAAAACAAAGGCGCGTCGTTGACGATGGTGGCTGGCGTGAAGCCCTTTTCCAGCGCGGCCGAATAGATGAAGGGCTTGAAACTGGAGCCCGGCTGGCGCCAGGCCTGGGTGACACGGTTGAACTTGTTTTTGCCAAAGTCAAAGCCGCCTACCAATGCGCGCAGGGCGCCGCTGCGCGGGTCCATGGCGACCATGGCGCCTTGCACTTCGGGCGTCTGCGTCAGCAGCCAGTCGCCCTTGTTGAAGGCCGCGTGGCGGTAGGCGCGCACCACGGCACCACGGCGAATCTTGGTCTTGGGGCCGGCCTTGTCAGACAAGCCCGAGGTCACAGGCTTCAAGCCATCACCGCTGACGGTGATGGTGTCGCCCGACTGGAAGATGGCGGTCACCTTGCGCGGCGAGGCTTCGAGCACCACGGCCGCACGCAGGTCATCGTTGTCGGGGTGGTCAGACAAAGCTTCGGCCACGCGCGCGTCTATCAATGCGTCGTCGGCAGGCAGGTCGACATAGGCTTCGGGGCCGCGGTAGACCTGGCGCAGTTCGTAGTCCATCAGGCCTTTGCGCAGCGCGCGGTAGGCCACCATCTGGTCGGCGGAATTCACCGTCAGGTAGACGTTCAGGCCGCGGCTGTAGGCCTCTTCGCCGTATTGCGAAAAGATCAACTGGCGCGCGGTCTCGGCGACAAACTCGCCGTGCATGAGGCTGTCAGACTGGCTGCGATAGCGCAGCGTCTGCGCCAGGGCTTCGTCGTGTTGCGCTTCGGTGATGAAACCGTTTACGAACATGCGTTCAATGATGTAACGCTGGCGCAACGTGGCGCGCTTGGGGTTGGTGATGGGGTTGTAGGCCGACGGCGCCTTGGGCAGGCCGGCCAGCATGGCTGCCTCGGCCACCGTGATGTCCTTGAGTGGTTTGCCGTAGTAGATCTCTGACGCTGCCGCGAAGCCATTGGCACGTTGCCCCAGAAAGATCTGGTTCATGTAGAGCTCAAGAATCTGGTCCTTGCCCAGCAGGTTTTCAATCTTCAGCGCCAGCAAGATCTCGTAGATCTTGCGCGTGAAGGTTTTTTCGGTCGACAGGTAGAAGTTGCGCGCCACCTGCATGGTGATGGTCGACGCGCCCTGGCTGCGCGCGTCGCGCAGGTTCTCCAGCGCGGCGCGGGCGACGCCTTTGTAGTCGACCCCGCCGTGCTGATAAAAGCGCGCGTCTTCGGCGGCCAGCACCGCCTCTTTCATCACCGCCGGGATCTGGGCGATGGGCATGAAGTTGCGCCGCTCTTCACCAAACTCACCCAGCTGCACGCCGTCGGACGAGAACACGCGCAGCGGTAGCTTGGGCCGGTAGTCGGCCAGGCTGCTGATCTCGGGCAGGTTGGGGTAGGCCACGGCCAGCGCAACGCCGACCAGCAGCAGCAGGGTCAGCAGCCCCGCCAGGGCCAAGCCACCCAGCCAGGACAGTACACGGCCCAATGAACGCAGTCTGGCGGCTCCCACAGAAGCGGCATTGGGGGCGGCGGGACTGGGGGAAATCATGGGCGCGGGATCGGTCATGGGCATCCCGGCAAAGGGGTCAGGCGCATTATAGGAAGCGCCCCTTGCGGCCAAGACCGCGTCCCGCCCTCGCCCAAGACGCATGCGCAAAGTGACATCCTCCACAGGGCGGGCTTAAGCGGGCTCATTTGGCCCTTGCGGCCGACTTGCGGGTTGTTTCAACTGCATCATCTGGCGTCTGCCCAGGGCAACGGCTTGGGGGGGTGTTCAGGCCTTTTTTCTTTGTTGTTCAAGGGGTTTACTGCTAGCATTGAAGTAACTTCTTAACAAGCTCGGGGCCAAAATCAGGTGCTCTCAGGGTGCTTTTCACCGCCACGCCACGTGGCCAAAGACATGGCCAAGGAGTAGCTAACTTGGGATTTCTGGACGCATTGCTGGGCCGCAAGCACCCACCCGTCATCGGTTTGGATATCAGTTCTTCCAGCGTCAAACTGGTCGAACTGGATCAAACGGCAGGTGGGGAATTCGTGCTTGAACGTTTCGCCTCTGAGCCTTTCGAAAAGGGCTGGATCACCGACGGCCAAATCGAAAAATTCGACGAAGTCGCCGCTGCCGTCAAACGTGTGTTGTCCAAGAGTGGCAGCAAAACACGCAATGTCGTCATGGCCATGCCGCAGTCGGCCGTCATCACCAAAAAAATCATGCTGCCGGCGGGTCTGCGTGAAGAAGAGATGGAACTGCAGGTCGAATCCGAGGCCAACCAGTACATCCCCTTCTCGCTAGACGAAGTAAGCCTGGACTTTTGCGTGCTGGGCCCCAGCCCTACCTCGGCCGGCGACGTCGAAGTGCTGATTGCCGCGTCGCGCAAAGACCGCGTGCAAGACCGCCAAGGCCTGGCCGAAGCCGCCGGCCTCAAACCCGTGGTGCTAGACATTGAATCGCACGCCTCGCGCATGGCCATGAGCCGCGTCGTGGCCTCTTTGCCCAACGAAGGGCGCGACGCCTTGGTGGCGCTATTTGAAATTGGCGCCGACACCACCAGCCTCAAAGTGCTGCGCGACGACGAAATGCTCTACGACCGCGACCAGGCTTTTGGCGGCTCGCAGCTGACGCAACTCATCTCGCGCCAGTATGGCTTCTCGTTTGAAGAAGCCGAAGCCAAAAAGCTCTCGGGCGACCTGCCCGAAGACTACGAAGCCGCCATCCTTTCGCCTTTTGTGGACAGCTTGTCGCAAGAAATCGGCCGCGCCTTGCAGTACTTCTTCACCAGCACGCCGCACCACAAGGTGCACTATGTGATGCTGGCCGGTGGCACCGCGACTTTGCCGGGGCTCAAGGACAGGGTCACCGACCTCACGGGTTTTGCCAGCAGTGTGGTCAACCCGTTTGAGAACATGCAACTCGGGTCTTCAGTGCGTGAAAGCCGGGTGCGCCGCGAGGCGCCCTCATATCTCACCGCCTGCGGGCTGGCGATGCGGAGGTTCTTGCAGTGATCCTCATCAACCTGCTGCCTCACCGCGAGGAAAAAAGGCGCCAGCGCAAGCGCTCTTTCTTCATCGGCCTGGGCGCGTGTGTCGTGGGCGGCTTGGCCATTGTGGGCATCTGGTACTCAGTGCTGCAGCAGATGACGGCGGCACAGAATTCGCGCAACACCTTTCTCAAAGCCGAAATCACCAAGCTCGACGCGCAGATTAAAGACATTGCCACCCTGCGCAGCGAAATTGAGGCACTCAAGGCACGCCAAAAAGCGGTGGAAGACTTGCAGACCGACCGCAACGTGCCGGTGCACCTGCTCAATGAATTGGTGCGCCAGACACCTGAAGGTGTTTACCTCACCAGCATCCGCCAGACCGGGCAAGTGGTGGCAGTGACTGGCACGGCGCAAACCAACGAACGCGTGTCCGAGTTGCTGCGCAACACCCTGTACAACTCACCCTGGCTTGAAAAGCCAGAGCTGGTGGAAATTCGCGCGGCCACCGCCAACGCCGCCAATCGCGACCAGCGTCGCCTGTTTGAGTTTTCCATGCGCGTGACGATCAAACGTCCGCAGTCCGGCCCGGCGCCCGCGCCTGCGGCCTCTGGCGCAACCGGGCCGGCCACAACGCCGGCCAAGGCTTCCTGAGGGCACCATGGCCAAGGCATCCACCGCCAATTTTGAGATGAGCAGCCTGTTTGACAACGCTGCTTCCCAATTCCGCAACCTCAACCCTAACGAGCCAGGTCAGTGGCCCACGTTGCCCAAGATGGCGGCCTGGGTGCTGGCCATCATCGCGGCCGTGGCCATCGGCTGGTTCTTGCTGCTGAACTCAGCCACCGACGAGCTTGAGACCGCACGCCAGCAAGAGCCCAAACTTCAAGCCGACTACGTGTCGCGCCTGCGCCAGGCCGTCAACCTGAGTGAGCTACGCAAGCAAAAGCTGCAAGTGCAGGAGTACGTGACGCAGCTTGAGAAGCAACTGCCAGGCAAGGCCGAGATGGACGCGCTGCTGTCCGACATCAACCAGGCCGGCCTGGGCCGCGGCTTGCAGTTTGAGCTGTTCCGCCCAGGGCAGATGCAGATCAAGGACTACTACGCCGAACTGCCCATCGCCATCCGCGTCAACGGCCGTTATCACGACATTGGTTCGTTTGCCGCCGATGTGGCCAACCTGTCGCGCATCGTGACGCTGCAAAACGTGGCCATCTTGCCCGTGCCCGGCAAGGACACGGGCGGCACGCTGGCCATGGAAGCCACCGC
>JANNEX010000227.1:0-7436 GCA_031379155.1 Rubrivivax sp. | reverse complement strand
TAGCTTGGGCTATGGCTGTGGTTTGCGCCTTGCAGCCCATCCCAAATCGAGGCGCGCGCCCTCGCGGGGACTTGATCAGGGTCGCCCTAACGCCCAATATCAGCGTCAGTCCTCATTGGCCGCCGCGCCGCCGATGCGGTGTACGCTGGCGCTGGCCATGCCCGCAAAGCCTGCAGCGCCCATCGTGGCTACTGAGCCGGCCTGGGCCGTGGCGCGTTGCATCAGCGACTGCGCGTCCTTGCCGTGTTCAGGGTACTGCGCCAGGCCCACCACCGCCGTCACGCTGCAAGGCTGGCCGGCCACCGACAGCGGCAACTGCAAAGACTTCACCAGCTTGGCGGCCACACGTTCGCCGTCGGCCCTGGCTTCCAGGCGGCCCAGCAGCACGCCAAAAGCGTCTGGGCCCATGGCGGCGACCACGTCGCTGGCGCGCAGGGCGCTGCGCAGGCGCACCGCCACTTTGCGACGCAGCACATTGCCGGCCTCCATGCCCAACTTGGCGGCGGCCTGCGCAAAGCCATCCACGCGCAACACCAACAGCACCATGGGCGCGGGTTCACGCTCGCGCAGCGCCAGCAGTTGCGTCATGTGCTCGACCAGTTGCGCCTGATGCGGCAATCCGGTGGCCAGGTCGGTGGCGTAGGCGGTGCGCGCCAGGCGTTCCATCTGCTTGCGCTGCACCGCATGGCGCAGTGCGCGCAGCAGTTCGGCACCCGCATTGGCGGACGTGCCGGCGGGCACGATGGCTTCCACGCCCAGGCGCAGCAGGGCCTGTTCGGCGGCGTCGTCGGCGACTTCGCTGCACACCACCAGCGCACATTCAAAGGCGGCGGCGTTCAGCCCGGGCAAGCTGCACAGGGCCTGCAAATCAGCCAGCGATGAAGCCCACAGCAACACCGCGTCATGGCCCTGCACACGCCGCAGATCGTCGGCCTGCGCGACGCGCCAGGCGTGCGCGCCCGCCAGCGCTTGCGCAGGCAGCACGCCCACGGTCAACAAGGAATATTCGGGGGCAGGCATGGGGGGCAATGATGCCCCATCAGCGCTCAACAAAAAGGCCCCGACAACGGGGCCATTCAAGCGCTTGAGGGGTGGAGCGGGTGAGGGGAATCGAACCCCTGTATGAAGCTTGGGAAGCTGCCGTTCTGCCATTGAACTACACCCGCAGCGCCGCGCATTTTACGCCCTGGCTTGCGCCGCACTGGGCGGGCGAGGCTGCAAGCCGCAGCGGCGGCCAAGCTCTGCGGCGGCGCCGCGGGACCACCGATTTGAGGGGGACTTCCACCCTTGCATCAAAATGTAAGCTCGCGCTTAATAGCGCCTCGCGCCACTGCGGCAAGCGAATTCACGGGACGGGGAATCACCATGTCATCACTGTTTTCAAAGCTGTTGCGCGCGGCCGGCGTGCTGGCCTTGGTGGCCGGCATCGGCATCACCCAGGCGGCGCCGCCACTGCCCGGCGCCATCTTCACGACGCTGTCCGACGGCAGCCGAGTCAACGCCAACATCTACAGCGCCAAGTGCGATGCCCTGGGCGTCTACCTCGACGGCGGCCCGGGTCCGGGCGCGCCGCAGTTCGCCGCCGGCCTGCCCGATGGCGACTACTACTACCAGGTGACCGACCCCAGCGGCAAGACGCTGCTGAGCACCGACGCGCAGAAGTACCGTCGCTTCACGGTCACCCTCGGCATCATCACCGCGCGCGTGACGCCGGCCGCCACGGGCGACCACCAGACCGGCGTCGACGTCGATCACGGCGCCCTGACGATCGAGCTTTGCCCCTTCCTCGACACGCCCAACAACGGCGGCGAATACAAGGTCTGGGCGACGCCCGTGGGCGACTTCGCGGGCAATGCCGAGATCGTCGACAACGGCTACAACCCGGGCTACTTCCACGGCTTCATTCCAGCGGCGTCCAAGACCGACAACTTCAAGATTAGGGCGAGGACGTCGGTCTGCCTGACGATCGAGAAGTTCTGGGACGGAAACAAGAACGGCCGCCTCGATGCCGGCGAATTCCACCTCTGGTGGCCGGTCAGGGTCTATGACGCCCTGGGGACCCAGGTCGAAGGTCTGTTGTGGACCGGCTCGGGCGACGAAAAGGTGCCCACCCTGAGGGTGTGTGCCCTGCCGGCCGGCAACTACACGGTCGTCGAAGAGTCGTCCAACGGGGTCGATTCCGGCGTCATTTCCGCCGTCATCCTCGACGGCAAGTACCTGAACCCAGCCTCGACCTCAGTCGTGGTGAAGATGGGCACGACCAATCGCACACTGACCTTCCTCAACATCCTCACCACCCGGTGAGCCAACGGGTCGAGGTCGCGCCGTAGGCGACCTCGACCGCCCCCTCCCACCCGGCGCTGGCCCCGACCTCGCCCGACCACCGAAGGAAGCCGCCAGCGTGAAGATCCGTCGCAGTGCAAGAGTTCGTGCCATCGCCGCCGCGTTCCTGGCGCTTGCCGCGCCCCTGGCCTGCCTGGCGGACACCGGGCCGTGCGCCACCGTGACCGGCGGCGGCCTGCCCGACCTGGTCGTCAACGCCACGAAGTTGGCGCAGTACCTTTCGGTGGGCGAAGAGAAGTACGCACCGTCGAGTTGCGCGGTGCAGGAGAAGTTCGTCTCCAACCCCGGTTGGCACACGCTGATGCGCTTCACCACGAGCACGCCCAACGTCGGCGCCGGCGCGCTCGTCATCGGCAACCCGCAGAATTGCCCGGCACTGTTCGAACAGTCTTCATGCCACGGCCACCTGCACTTCAAGCAGTACGCCGACTACCGGCTGTGGACGCCCGGCGGCTACGACACCTGGCTCGCCATGCGCGACCTCAGCCAGCCCAGCAACCTGGGCGTGAATGCCTCGGCTCTGACGCAGGCAGTGAAGAGCAAGTCGCTCATCGTGGGCCGCAAGATGGGCTTTTGCATGATCGACTCTGACCCGTACAGCGTGGCCCCCGGTGCGACACCGACCTTCACGTCGTGCCTGAGCAACCAAGGTGTCTCGGTGGGCTGGGCCGATTCCTATGGTGCCGCACTGGAAGGCCAGTACCTGGAGATCGACGGCTTGAAGTCGGGCGACTACGTGCTTGAAGTCCAGGTCAACGCCGAGCAGCTGCTGCCCGAGTCTAGCTACCTCAACAACAGTTCGGCGATCAAGGTGCGCTACACGGCGCGGCAGGGTTCTGTGCCGGCTTCGATTCAGGTATTGCCCTGAAGACAACGCCCTGATAGCAGCGCCTTGAAGCCGGTGCCTCGAAGAAAAAACGGGCCGATCTGGCCCGTTTTTGTATTGCCTTCGTGCCTTGCGGCGTCAGTTGCAGCCGGGCAGCTTGAACGAGCTGATCCAGGTGTTCCAGTTGAACGAGCCGTTGGCCTTGATGTACTCGTTGGTGGCCCAGAAAGTGCAATCGTCCACCGGGTCGACCGAGATCTGCGAGTAGTCGCCCCAGCGCGTGAGCGAACCCGTCTGCGCACCGCTGCCGGCCTTGAGCACGGTTTCGTCCTTCAGCGTGCCGGCCGCGTCACTCGGCACGCGGCTGGCCATGCGCAGCGACGGGAAGACCGCCGCGCCAGAAGCGCTGTACGACACCGCGATGTTGCCCAGCTTGTCCTGCGCGATGGAACCCATCCAGCGGTGCACGCCGTCACCGCCGCCGAAGGTGCCTTGCTGTTGCAGCGTGGGTGTGCCGGTGGGCGCCACATTGCGCAGCTCGTACCAGCGCACTGCCGCCAGTGAGGTGCGTTTGCTGCCCGTGCTAACGGCATGGTTGAGCGTCAGTGTGCCACCGTTGAGGCTGCGGTAGGCGGCGCGGAAGTTGAGCCGGTCGGCCAGCGAATCGAGCTTGTTGGACGTGCCCGGCTGGGTCACGCAGTTGCCGCCGGCGCAGGCCGCGCTGTAGGCGGCCACGGCCACATTCACGGGGCCGCTGAGCGTGGTGTTGGCAGGGGTGGCCCAGTCCACCTTGAAGCGCCACATGTTGATGGAGTTGACGGCCCTGGCGACCACGTAGTTGGGTGTGCCCGCGGCCGGCGCCGGGCCGTCCAGGTCAGCCGGCAGCGTCGAGCCGAAAGTGGAGGCCAGCTTGATGCACTGCTGTGTGGCGGGCAGGCCGGCCAGCATCTTGGCGCGGTCGATGGCGCACACCGTCGAGCCCTGGAAGCTGTTGGTGAACATGTTGTAGCTGACGTAGTAAGCGTCAGGCCACACACCCATCTTGGGGAAGTCATTGAACTGCGTGTACTGGAAGGCGTAGCGGTTCCAGGTGCCCGTGGCGTCGGCGGTGGTGGACACTGCAATACACTGCCAGTAGCCCGTCGTGCCACCCGGCACCGAAAACTGCGACACCACCCAGCGGTTGGCCAGCTTGTCGTACTGCACCACGGGGTCGCCGTCGTTGCGTGCTTCGCAAGGGCCGCCAAAGCCTGACCACAAGGTCTTGCCATCGGCCGGGCCGTAGACGGCGGCTTTGGTGGTCTTGTCGAAGACGGCAAACGCGGTGTTGACCCATTGCACGTATTGCGTGGCGCCCACGGCACCGGTGGTGTCGGGCGGGGCTGAGTTGACGGTCATGGTGCCTGAGGGGCCGCTGAAGCCTTGGCCGACACCATCCACACCCGTGCCCAAGGTGGGCGCAGCCACAGCCGTGGCGCCTGAGCCGGGCAAGGCACGGCCTTGCGAGCGCTCGAGCAAGGGGTCGGCGTCATGCTCGGGGCCGTCGTCAAAAGGAATGCGGTGTTCACGCACCGGGCGGCCGCGCCGCGCGGTGGCGGGCATGATGGCCGTGATGTCGCGCAGCGGCGGCGACACGTCGTTGTGCGTGGAACGCACGATCTCATCCACCTTGTGGTGTTCTTGGGCTGCGGCGTTTTGGCTGCGCGCTTGGAACGCGGCCGTGGCGAGCAGGGCAAGAAGCAGGGGCGACAAAGCAGGGCGCGACAAAAACAGGGGCGACAGGCGCCGACGCGAAAAATGCTGACCTTGCATGGGGGGATCTCCTCCGGGGTTTTTGAACACGCACACGGCGCTTGTGGTGAAGCCTCATGGGCCTGGCCGGTGCAGCGCCAAGTTAGCAGGCTTTGGTCTCCAGACGAGTGCGGGGAGTCCCTGCTTTGTGACCAAGGGCTAGTCGCGATTGCGACTTCTTTGGCGTTGACGCAGCCAGCGCCACAGGCCCACCAGCACGGCCATCGCCGCCAGGCCCAGACCGAAGAATGGCCACCGGTCGTGGCTGGCTTGTGGCGTTGTGGCTTCAAGACCCGGTGTTGGCTTGGCCACGACCGGCTCATGCGGCACGGGCGTGGCCACGACAGGCGCGGCCTGGGCCGCTGGCGCTTGGCCAGGCGCTGCCGTGGCCGTGGGCGCCGTGACAAGTGCGCTGCCCTTGCCCGACCAGCGCCATTGGCCATCTCGCCATGCCAACGCCTGCCCGCCCGTTGGGGCCGGCAGCTTGAGTTGAACCGGTGCCCCACTGCCAGGCTGGAGCACCCACACTTCTAGCGTTAGCTCGCTGCCTTGGCCTCGGCGCAGGGTCAGCGCCACCGATCCGTCGGGGCCGCTGTTCAAGTCCAGCAGCTCGCTCGGCGCCTGGCCGCTGTCCAGCCACAAGCCACCCAGGCCGAAGCGCGTGTCGACGCGACCCTCGGGGGTCAGGCGCCACCAGCCGCTGCGCTCCTGGCCCTGGGCGTCGGTCACCAGGCCCACCACCACGGCGCTGCCGTCGGCTTGCGGCGCCAGGTCCAGCGCGCGTGCCTGGCGGCCGGCAAGCGCGGTGGCGACGCGGCCACCTTCGGCGTAGGACGTGTCGGCGCTGCCATTGGGTGCAAAACGCAGCAGCACGGCTTGCAGCGTGTCGCCACGTCCTGCTGAGCCACCGGCCACCCAGATGCGGCCCAGGGCGTCAAGGCGCAGCGCGGCGGGGCCTTCGTTGTCGGGGCCCAAGGTGAACAGGGTGCTGCCCTGTTGGCCAAAGCTGGTGTCGGCGACGCCGTCGGGGTAGACGCGGTCCAGCACATAGGCGTCGCGGCTGCGAAAGGAATCCTGCACGATGCGCACGTTCAAGCCTTGCACCGTCCTGGCCTGCCAGGGGCCGGCTTGTGCGGCCTGTGCCAAGGCCATCAGCAAGGCCATCAAACAGGCGGCCAGCAAAGGCAGCGCACGTGTGTGGCCTGGGCGCGTGCGGAGCTTGTGCAGTGGCTTCATGCGGGTGGCATTGTCAGCGCGGCGCAGCGGCCACGCGGGCACAATCGCCGCCCCATGAACGACAGCGCCGTGCCACCGCCCTCCAACCCACACGGCCCTATTCGCAGCTACGTCGTGCGGCCCGGCCGCATGGGCAGTGGCCAGACGCGTGCGCTGGCTGAGTTCGGGCCTCGGTTTGTGCTGCCCTTCACTGCCGCGCCGCTGGATACCGCCACCCTCTTTGGCCGCCAAGCACCCCTGGTGCTGGAGATCGGCTTTGGCATGGGCGACGCCACGGCCACCGTGGCCGCCGCGCAGCCCAAGACCGACTTCATTGGCGTCGAAGTGCACCCGCCTGGCGTGGGCGCTTTGCTCAAGCGCATGGGCGCCGATGGCCTGGCCAACCTGCGCATCATCCAGCACGACGCCGTGCCGGTGCTGCATGACATGCTGGCGCCGCAGTCACTGGCCGGCATTCACATCTGGTTTCCTGACCCGTGGCACAAAAAGCGGCATCACAAGCGGCGCTTGATCCAGCCGCCGCTGGTGGCCTTGCTGGCCAGCCGCATCGCGCCCGGTGGCTACTTGCACTGCGCCACCGACTGGCAGCCCTATGCAGAGCAGATGTTGGACGTGCTGCGCGCCGAGCCCACCCTGGTCAACACAGTCGAGAGTTATGCAGCCAAGCCCGACTGGCGCCCATTGACCAAATTCGAGAACCGTGGCCTCAAGCTGGGCCACGGTGTCTGGGACTTGCTGTTTACGCGGACCAGTTGATCAAGCCGAAGTAGGCCGTAGCCAAAATCATGCCGCCAAAAGCGATGCGGTACCAGGCAAAGGGTGTGAAGGTGTGGCTGGACACATAACGCAGCAGCCAGCGCACACAAGCCCAGGCGGCCAGAAATGAAAACACGAAGCCGATGGCAAACAGCGGCAGGTCAGACGCCACCAGGCTGTGGCGCACCTTGAACAAGCTGTAGGCGCCCGCGCCGGTGAGTGTGGGGATGGCCAGGAAAAACGTGAACTCAGTCGCCGCCTTGCGCGACAGGCCAAACAGCATGCCGCCGATGATGGTGGCACCCGATCGGCTGGTGCCGGGCACAAAGGCCAGGCACTGCACGAGGCCAATTTTCAGCGCGTCTTGCCAGTGCAGGTCTTCCACCTCGGCCACGCGCACCACCACGTTTTTGCGCGCTTCGGCCCACAGGATGATGAAGCCGCCCAGGATGAAGGTGCTGGCCACCACCAGGGGCGTGAAGAG
>JANNEX010000214.1:0-2738 GCA_031379155.1 Rubrivivax sp. | reverse complement strand
CCTGGTGCGGCGCGTTGACCAGGCGGCCATCATGCGGGCCATTGATTCTGGCGCCGTGGTGCTGCTCAGCCCCTTCGGTTTTTCACCCACCGGCGAAGCCTTCAACCTGACGATGGAAGACGTGGCCACGTCCACGGCCATCGCGCTGCAAGCCGACAAACTGGTCTTTGTGGGCGAAGTCAGCGGCGTGCGCGAAAAGCAGGACGACCCCGACAGCAGCATCGATACCGAGCTGGCCCTGGCCGACGCCAAACGCTTGCTCGCCGCCCTGCCCGCGCCTACCCTGCCCACCGACGCCGCGTTTTACTTGCAGCATTGCGTGCGGGCCTGCGAAGGCGGCGTGGAGCGTTCGCACATCCTGCCCTTTGCCACTGACGGTGCGGTTCTGCTGGAGGTCTTCACCCACGACGGTGTCGGCACCATGGTGGTGGACGAAAAACTGGAGAGCCTGCGCGAGGCCACGTCTGACGATGTGGGCGGTGTGTTGCAACTCATCGAGCCTTTCGAGAAAGACGGCACCTTGGTGCGCCGCGAACGCACCGAAATTGAACGCGACATTGAAAACTACAGCGTGGTTGAACATGACGGCATCATCTTTGGCTGCGCCGCGCTGTATCCCTACCCCGAAGCGCGCAGCGCAGAAATGGCGGCACTGACGGTGTCGCCGCTGTCGCAAGGACAAGGTGATGGCGAAAGGCTGCTTAAACGCATTGAACAGCGCGCGCGCGCCGCCGGCCTGGACAGCATTTTTGTGCTCACCACACGCACCATGCACTGGTTCATCAAACGAGGCTTCACCCAGGTCGACCCCGATTGGTTGCCCGAAGCGCGCAAACGCAAATACAACTGGGACCGGCGTTCGCAGGTGCTGGTCAAAAAATTCAACTGATTATCAAAAGGTAAAAACCATGGCGCGAATGGTGCAATGCGTGTATCTCAAGAAAGAAGGCGAAGGCTTGGCTTTCAGCCCTTATCCGGGCGAATTGGGCAAACGCATTTATGACAGTGTCAGCAAAGAAGCCTTTGACCTCTGGAAGAAGCACCAGACCATGCTGGTGAATGAAAACCGCTTGAATCTGGCCGATGCGCGCGCGCGGCAGTATCTGGCGCGCCAGATGGAGCAGTTTTTCTTTGGCGGTGGTGCCGACAAACCCATGGGTTATGTGCCGCCGGCGCCATAAACAGGCGGGGTATCCACTGTGGGCCCAAACGGGCTTGTTGGATATATTGACAAACGTTCCTTAACTCCCCTGAGCAAACCATGGCCACACTCCGCCTGACCGATCTGCTTTCGCAACGCGCCGAACTCGAAAAGAAAATTGCCGACGCTCAGCGCAACGAGCGCGCCGACGCCATTGCCCAAGTGCGCAGACTGATCGCTGACTACGGTCTGAGCGCGGCCGACTTGATGGGCAAAGCCACTGCCGCCAAGGGCCGTAACGGAGCCAAGGAACCTAAAACCCGCATGAAGAAGGCTGGCAAGGCCGTCTTCGCATCCGCAGCCAAGCCGTCGCGCAAGGGCGCCAATGCCGGCAAAAAAGTGGCCGCCAAATACCGCGACGCCACCACGGGCCAAACCTGGTCTGGCCGTGGCCTGCGCCCCAATTGGCTGAAGGCTGCACTGGCTGCTGGGCGGCCGATGTCAGAGTTCGCGCTCTAGCCTCAGGCTAGGCCCTACAGTCGCCGGCGGCCTCTTGATGGACAAAGCCGCCGGCAGTTTGATTCGCGAACGTTTGACAGCGTTGAACGGGGCCGCGTCAGCCGGGGTCAACGTGCTCGCCGTGGGCGTGGCGGCGCTGTTGCTGTCCTACGCCGGCACGCTCAGCTTGGCCTTATCGCCCTGGAGTGCGCTGGCCCTACCGGCCGGTCTGGCTGTGGCGGCGCAGTGGCGTTGGGGGCGTGGCGTGCTGGCCGGTGTGGCCGTGGGCACCTTGGTCGCACTCATCGGCACTGGCGTGGCTCTAGGCCCCAGTTTGGTGGGCACCGCCGTCGTGGTGCTGGCGCCCTTGCTGGCCCATGTGGTGATGCAGCGCATGGACTTCGATGCGCGGCTGGACCGGGCTTCAGACGTGGCCATCCTGGTGCTGGCCGTGGTCTGCGCCGCCGCCCTGCCCGCTGCTCTGGCCGTCGCCACCTGGGTCGCCGCCACCACTGGCCTGGCGCCTTGGGAAGCCTTCAGCGTGGGTTGGTGCGTGCTAAGCCTGGGGATGTTGTGCACCGCAGTGGCCGTGCTGTCATTTGACCGCGGTTTGCTGCATGCGCTGCAGCCGGGTGTGGCCTGGCGTTCAACGCTGGGCGGTGGCGTAGCGGTGCTCTTGATGTGGTGGCTGCTGTGGCTGTCACCCTCAGCGCGTTCACCCATCGGCGCCCTGGCCTTGTTTTTGCCGCATGTGGTGCTGGCCGTGCTGGTGCTGCGTGGTCACCTGGCTTTGGCGGCGAGTGGTTTGTTGGTGGCCGCGCTCTTGGTCGCGGGCTCTGCGGCCAAGGGCCTGTCTTTCTGGATTGCCGGTGGCAGCGTGCAGGCGGGGCTGGCCGCCTGGGTAGGCTCGGCGCTGGCGCTGCTGCTGGTGTGCCACGCCGCCACGGCCGACTGGCGCGGCCGCTCACAGCGCTGGGAATGGGCGCTCGACGGCTCACGCCTGGGCGTGGCCGACTGGCATTTGCAGCGTGACGACGGCTTCGCCTCAGCCGCCTGGCGCACGCTCACCGGCCACAGTGAAAAACACTGGGACCCGCTG
>JANNEX010000200.1:0-2631 GCA_031379155.1 Rubrivivax sp. | reverse complement strand
GTTGTCGGCGTAGAGGTCCAGGATGACGCCGGCGCTGTCGGCAAAGGCCAGCAAGAAATTGGAGCCGGCGATCTGGCGCGACAGCGTCTCCAGTTCGGCCTGGGCCAGGCGGCGCACGAAGTCGCTGCGTTCGCGGCGCTGGGCCAGCTCGGAGCGGTCGACCACGGGCACGCTCAGGCGCGCGCTGGCGATGAGTCCCACATCCATGCAGCGCGCCCAACTGTCCAGGATCACGCTCGCAGGCATGCCGTCAGGCGGCATGGCCACGCCACGCTCGCGCAAAGCGCGCGCATGGGCCAGGGTCCTTTCGTCCAAGGCATTCATTTTTATGTCTCCTCCGCGCCCGTCCATTGCAGAGCCTACCGGGCTGGCGGGCCGAAAGCTAACAGACGTTTGCCCGGGCTACAAATGCACAGAATGTGAACACTGTATGCAACAGGTGTTGCGCAATGGGTCAGGTGCTGCAACGGCACGACAAAGTGCGGCCCGGTGGGGCCATGCAGGCCTGGGGTGTTCCCCAGGTGGAATGCGGCTTGCATCAGTTCAGCACCGACCCCCACAGGGCGGGACTGTTTGGCGAATCAGTGAAATCAGAACCCACAGGAGATTGAGACATGTCCTTGAACCCCATGAACGGTTTGCCCGCTTTGCGTTGGGTGGCTGCTGCCGCCCTGGTGTGTGCCGCCACGCTGCCGGCCTCTGCGCAACAGAACATCGAAAAACTCAAGCAGATGAAGGTCGCGACCACCGACCTCAACATCCCGGTGGTGCCACAAAGCGGACCCAATGCCGCCGCCATCAAGGCCAACCTCAAGCTCGTCAAACTGCCACCCGGCTTCAAGATCGACCTCTATGCCGTGGTGCCCGACGCGCGCCACATGGCCGTGGCACCCAGCACCAATATGCTGTTTGTGGGCACGCGCAAGACCACCGTGTGGGCCGTCACCAACCGCAACAGCGGTGACGCAGCGACCGAGGTCAAGTCCTTCGCACCGAGCTTGAAATTCAGCAACCCCAACGGCGTGTGCTGGACCAAGGACGGCTTCCTCATCGTGGCCGAACACAACCGCATCCTGAACTTCCCGGCCGCCGAATTCTTCTATGAAGGCCCGGACGTGGCGGTGATTGAGGTCGTCAGTCAGGGCAAGCTGATTCCGGAGGAAGAAGAGTCCTACAACCACGGCGCGCGCGTGTGCAAGATCGGCCCCGACGGCATGCTCTACGTCAGCCTGGGTCAGCCGCACAACGTGCAGCCGCGCGACAAGATCGACCTCTACAACAAGGTCGGCATTGGCGGCATGGTGCGCATGAACGCCTTTGACGGCAGCAAACGTGAGGTCTACGCCACCGGCATCCGCAATTCCGTGGGCCATGACTTCAACCCCAAAGACGGCACGCTGTGGTTCACCGACAACCAGACCGACGGCATGGGTGACGACATTCCCATGGGTGAGATCAACCGCATCACACGGGCCGGGCAGTTCTTTGGCTACCCGTGGAAGCAGGGCAAGACGCGCATCACCGACCACGGCTACGACAAAGACCCGCTGCCCAACAACATTACCGATCCGCAGGTCTACACCACGGCGCACGCGGCCGATTTGGGCATGAGCTTTTACAGCGGCAAGATGTTCCCGGCCAAGTACCAGGGTGGCTTCTTCAGCGCCCAGCACGGCTCGTGGAACCGCACCACGCCGGTGGGCGCGCAGGTGCTGTTCACCAGCTTGAAGTCAGACGGCACGGCCGACAAGACCGAAGTCTTTGCCGATGGCTGGCTTGACAGCACCGGCATCTACCGTGGCCGCCCGGTGGACGTGGCGGTGATGAAGGATGGCTCGCTGCTTATCAGCGACGACTTTGCCGGCGCCATCTACCGCGTCACCTACACGGCGCCATGATGGCTTGAGCAAGGGCTGAGCAGGGCCGGGGGCAGTGCGATCTGCCCTCGGTTTTTTTGCGACTGCACGGCTGCTGGCGCCGCCTTTTGCGGCGTTGAGATCTTCCTATACCGCTGACCATGATCAACCTGCAAATGATGCGAATGGCCTGTGCCGCGAGCCTGGCGACGGTTTGCATGGCCGTGCCGGCCAACGAGTTGGCTGCCGGCCGCCAAAAGGCCCAGGCCTGTGCCGTGTGCCATGGTCAAAACGGCCTGTCCACCACGCCCGACGCGCCCAACCTGGCGGGTCAACCCGCTATTTACACTGCCGCCCAACTGCGGGCTTACCGCAGCGGCAACCGCAAACACGAAGTGATGGCTGTGATGGCCAAGGCCCTGACCGATGACGACATTGCCCTTTTGGCCGCTTGGTACGCCAGCATCCGCGTTGAGGCCCAGCCGCCTCCATAAGCGCCGCTGCAGCCCGCACGCCCTGGCGGCGGCAGCCGCCCTGGCTTGCGCCACTTCAGTTTTTGCACAGACCACCGACACCGTGGTCATCACCGCCAGCGGTGCCGAGCGGCGCAGCTTCGACACACCCTATGCCGTGGGTGTGGTCTCGGCGGCCGAGTTGCGCGCCGCCGGGCCCGGCATCAACCTGAGCGAGGCCTTGTCGCGTGTGCCCGGCATCACCGCCAACAACCGCAGCAACTACGCCCAAGACCTGCAAATCAGCTCGCGCGGCTTTGGCG
>JANNEX010000171.1:0-11513 GCA_031379155.1 Rubrivivax sp. | reverse complement strand
TTGTGCCAGGTCTGTGGCGGTCCACCTGCCCTGGCCGGCCGCAAAATGCGACATGCCAGACACGCAGACAGCCGCCGCCGATGACCGTGAGGGCCTGCTGCGCTTGGTCTTTGACCATGCCAGCGAAGGCATCAGCGTGTTTGACCAAGCGCTGCATCTGCGCGCCTTCAACCAGCACTTCTTGCAGCTCACGCGGCTCGACCCAGCTTTGGTGCGCGCCGGCGTACCCCTGATCGATCTGCTGCGGGCGCTGGCCGCTGCCGGTGAATTTGGCGCAGAACATGTGGCCGAGCAGGCCGAAGCCGAAGCACAGCGCCGCCTGACGGTGCTGAGCAGCGGTCCGGCCTCGGTGAGTGAGCGGCAGCGCCCCGACGGCCGCACGATAGAGTTGCGCCGCAGCCCCACGCCAGGCGGCGGTTTTGTCATGCGCTACACCGACATCACAGAACGCAAGGCCGCCCAGGCCACGCTGGCCGACCAGCAGCGCATGCTGGCTTTGCTGATCGAGCGCACCGAACAAGGCATCTGGTTCATTGACAACGCGCTGCGCACCACCGACGCCAACCCGGCGATGTGCCGCATGCTGGGCCTGACGCTGCCGCAGATGCTGGGGCGCGACATCTACCAGTTCACCGACGAAGCCAACGGGCGCATTTTTCGCCAGCAGGTGGTGCGCCGCAGCCAGGGCGTGGCCCAGGGCTACGAGGTGTCGCTGCTGCGCGCCGACGCCAGCCTGGTGCACTGCTACAACAACGCCACGCCCATCTTTGACGCCGCTGGCAAAAAGGTCGGCGCGGTGGGCATGTTTTCTGACATCAGCCGCCTCAAGCACGCCGAGCAGCAGGTGCGCCTCACTGGCGACTTGCTGGCACAAAAGACGCAGGTGCTGGAAGCCACGCTGAACAGCCTGAGCCAGGGCGTCATCAGCATCGACGCCCAAGGCCGTTGCAATGGCTTTAACCGGCGCTTTCTTGAGTTGCTGGAGATACCGCAAGCCATGATGCAGGCGCGGCCGTCGCTGAATGATTTGCTCGACTACCAGTCCAGCCAAGGCCATCTCAGCAACGACCCGAACGACCCTGAGGTGGCGCTGCGCGCCCACGCCCGGCGCTACCAGCGCAAAACGCGCCACGGCGGTGTGCTGCAAGTTGACACCCACCACGCCGCCGACGGCAGCCTGGTGCGCACCTACACCGACGTGACGGCCAGCGTGCAAGCACAAGAAGCGCTGGCCGAAAGTGAAGCGCGCTTTCGCCACATGGCCGACGCCGCGCCGGCGCTCATCTGGCTGTCTGACACCCAAGGCCGCGGCAGCTGGTTCAACCAGCGTTGGTTGGGCTTTACCGGCCGCACCCTGGATCAGGAACTGGCTTGCGACTGGCCGGCGCGCACCCACGCCGATGACCATGACAGCGTGCGTGCGGTGTTTGAAGACGCGGCCAGCCGCCAGGCGTCATTCACCTGGGAATACCGCCTGCGCTGCCAAGACGGCCGTGAGGTCTGGATTGCCGACCACGGCGTGCCGCGCTTTGGCGCCTTTGGTCAGTTTGAAGGCTTCACGGTCTATGGCTGGGACATCACCGAACGCCGCGCTGCCCAGGCCGCGCTTGTCGCCGCCAAAGAAGAGGCCGAACGTGCCAACCGCGCCAAGTCAGATTTTCTGTCGCGCATGTCGCACGAGTTGCGCACGCCGCTGAACGCCGTGCTGGGCTTTGCTCAGCTGTTAGAGGCCGACGACACCGACCCGCTGAGCACCGCGCAGCGTGCGCGCGTGCACGAGTTGATGCACGGCGGGCGCCACCTGCTCAGCCTCATCAACGACGTGCTGGACCTGGCGCGCATCGAAGCCGGCAGCCTGCACCTGGCCCTGGTGCCGGTGGACGTGGCGCGGGTGCTGCAAAGCTGCCTGCCGCTGGTGGCCGCAGTGGCCGCCGAGCGTGGCATCCAAGTCACGGTTGCCGCCTCGGCACCCGAAACACACGGCGTGCTCGCCGACGCCACACGCCTCAAGCAGGTGCTGCTCAACTTGCTGTCCAACGCCATCAAATACAACCGTGTCGGCGGCCGTGTCGAGGTCTCTTGGCATGCGCTGGATGAGGGCAGCTTGCGCATCGAGGTCAGCGACACCGGTCCGGGCCTGAGCGCGGCGCAACAGGCGCGGCTGTTTCACGCCTTCGAGAGGCTGGACGCCGCGCACACGCCGGTGCAGGGCGCCGGCATTGGCCTGGCGCTGAGCAAGTGGCTGGTGGAGTTGATGCACGGCCATATTGGCGTGCACAGCCAGCCAGGCCAGGGCAGTCGTTTCTGGTTTTCGCTGGCGCGCGCGTCGCTGGCCGACGCTGCGCTGTCCGGCGCCCCTGTTGCCGTGCAAGCCCTGCGCCGGGCGCCGCTGGCCACGCGCCAGCACCAGGTGCTCTACATCGAAGACAACGAAGTCAACCTGTTGTTGATGGAAGGCATGTTGGCGCAGCGCGGGGGTGTGCAACTGCGCGTGGCGGGCCTGCCCGAACAAGGCCTGGCGCTGGCGCAAGCGCAGCCGCCCGACCTGGTGCTGCTGGACATCCAACTGCCCGGCATCGACGGTTTTGAAGTGCTGCGCCGCTTGCGCCAGCAGCCCGCGCTGCGCCACACGCCAGTGGTGGCCGTGAGCGCCAATGCGATGCCCGCCGACCGACTCAAGGCCGAGCAGGCGGGTTTTGCCGACTACGTAACCAAGCCGGTCGACATTCCCGCGCTGATGGCGGTGCTGGACCGGCTGCTGCCGCGTTGACGGCCCGCATCAACAGCAAACATCACGACGCCAACATCACGACGCCAACACACGCCGCGCACGGTGCAAGCGCACAAACAGGTTTTGCTCGCTGATGGCCAGCGTGCGGCAGACGTCTTCGGTGCTGCGGTCTTGCAGCACGCGCAACTCCATGACCTGGCGCAGCGTGTCGGGCAGTTCGGTGATGCGGTGCAGGGTGCGGCGCAGGCGCTGACGCTGCTCGGCCACTTCGTCGGGCTGCGGCTGCTGGCATTCAAACTCGACGCCGGGGCCGTCGTCGCTGTCGTCGCCCCAGTGGGCTTCCAGGCTGTCGTGGCCCACACGCTGGCGCACCAGGTCAACGATCTTGTGCTTGAGGATGGCCACCAGCCAGCTGCGCAGGGCTGAGCGGCCGCCAAACTCTGCGCGGCCAGTGATGACGGCTTCGAACACGTCGTGCACCAGGTCCTCGGCCAGCGCCGGGTCCATCAAGCGGCGCTGCGCAAAGCTCACCAGGTAGGCGCGGTGCGGTGACAGCTCATGCCAGCCCAAGTCAGCGGGGTTGGCGAACACCGCGGGGTTGGCAAGCGTGGCGGGCAGGGCGGACATCGAGAGGGCGGCGTGCATCAGGGGCTCCGGCGGGGTCTGTGGCGATGGCTACACTGTGCCCAGCGCCCCTCGCGTCCTGCTCACCAAAGATCACAGCCAGGTCACATTGCTGTAAGAAGTGCGCGGCAGCGGCCGACCCCCACACCATGGCCAGCCAGATCCTCGTTGCCGAAGACCAGACCGACATCCGCGACCTCATCGTGCTGAATTTGCAGCAGGCCGGTCACCACGTGACGGCGGTGGCCGACGGCCGCGCCGCGCTGGCCAGCCAGGAAAACACGGCCAGCGACTTGCTGATCCTGGACCTGATGATGCCGCTGCTGGACGGCCTGGAAGTCTGCAAAGCGCTGCGTGCACGTGGCCGCGCCACCCCCATCCTGATGCTCACCGCCAAGAGCACTGAGCTGGACCGTGTGCTGGGCCTGGAGCTGGGCGCCGACGACTACCTGACCAAGCCTTTTTCGATGGCCGAATTGCTGGCGCGTGTGAAGGCTTTGCTGCGCCGCGCTGAGTTGCTGCGCGCGGCGGCTGCGGCACCCGCCGCCGCACAAACCGTGAAGAACGGCGAGCTGGAAATCCTGCCCGTGCGCCGTGAGGTGCGCTTGCATGGCCGCACCGACTCGGGTGCAGGAGCAGGAGCAGGCGCCGCCGCGCTGGAATTCACCGCGCTCGAATTCGATCTGCTGCTGCACTTTGCCAGCCACCCCGGCCGCGTCTTCTCGCGCACACAACTGCTGGACGCCGTGTGGGGCTACTCGCACGAAGGCTACGAACACACCGTCACCACGCACATCAACCGCCTGCGCGCCAAGCTGGAACACGACCCGATGAAGCCACGCTTCATCCTCACCGTGCGCGGCGCCGGCTACAAGATGCGCGACGCGCCGCCATGAAAGGGTGGGCATGTCGGTAAGGTGGCGCCTGGCGCTCACCGTGTGTTTGACGGGCCTGGCCACGGCCATCGGCATCATCTTCACGGTGGCGCTGGCCTGGCAGCGCTTTGAGCAAGAAAGCATCTGGCAGCGCGCCGATGCCTTTCTCTCACGCGTGGTGGCGCAGCACGAAGACCTGCTCGACCAGCACCAGCGCCAGCCCGAAGAGTTCATCGCTTTTTTGCGCAGCCTGCTGCTCTATGAAGCCGACAGCCAGCTCTATTTGCTGGGCCCCGACGGCACCGTGTTGGCCAGCACCGGCGTGGCCAAGCTGGGGGCTAACTTCAAAGTGGCACTGACACCGGTGATGCAGGCAGCCACCGCCGCCGCGCGTGGCAACCGCCGTGAAGGCGCTTACGTCATGGGCGACGACCCCGAGTACATGGAGCGCGACGCCGTGGTGGCCGCGCGTGCGCTGCGCCGTGCCGTCATCCGGCCCAGTGAAGGGGTGGCAGGCTACCTCTACTTGGTCTGCCGCAAGCCCGGTTTGCCGGCGGGCCGCTTGGAGTTGCTGCGCACCAGCGTGGCTTCGCCCGCGCTGGTGCCGGTGTTGGCCGTCATCGTGCTGACCACCGCGCTGGCGCTCTGGATCATTGCCGCCGTGACGCGCCCCCTGGCCGTGTTGAGCGACGAGGTGGCGCGTGTGGCGCAAGCCGGCTTCACCACGGCAGCCACTGTGCCGGCGCCACAGCCCGGCATGGGGCGGCTGGCCAGCGACGACGAATTCAGCCGCCTGCGCGGTGGTTTTCACGCCCTGCTGGCCACACTGCGCATGCAGTGGGACGAGTTGCGCCGGCTCGACACCTTTCGCCGTGAAAGTGTGAGCAACCTGTCGCACGACCTGCGCTCGCCACTGACTGCCACGGTGGCCTGCCTGGAAACCTTGCAAGCGCGTTGGCAAGCCGACCCGGCGCGTGCCGAAGACACACGCTTGCTGGGCGTGGCGCTGCGCAACACCCACAACGCCGCCGGTTTGGTGCGTTCTTTGGGCGACCTGGCTTTGTTGGACGAGCCCGAATTCAAGCTGCACCTGAGCAAGCTGGACCTGGGCGAAGTGCTGGACGACATCACGCTGCGCTTTGCTGAAAGGGCCGCGCAGCGGGGTGTGCGGCTCAGCTTTGAGCAGCGCGGTGATGAGCCGCCAGTGGCCGAAGTCGACATCGAACTGTTTGAGCGCGCGGTGGCCAACTTGGTGGACAACGCGCTCAAGTTCACACCCGCCGGCCGCCGCGTGCAAATGCTGGCCGAGCGCCATGCGCAGGGTGTGCGGGTGAGTGTGGCCGATGAAGGTGCAGGCATCGCCACGGAGGATTTGCCGCAGCTCTTTGACCGCCTGTATCAGAGCCGCAGCAGCGTGGCCCCGGCCAGCAGCGAAGAGGGCAAGGGCCTGGGGCTGGCCATCGTCAAGCGCATTGCGCAACTGCACCGCGGCCATGTCTCGGTGGCCAGCACGCTGGGCCAGGGCACGACGGTGACGCTGGAGCTGCCGGCGGCTTGAACGCTTGAGCCCGTGTGTGAATCCGTCACAGTGCGGGCGCGACACCTGCCACTGACGGCGGCGGCGGCGCCATCCACAGTCGGGCTCTGCCCTGACGATGAAAACGCCCGCCATGAACCCCTCGCTGAGCCTGCCCCTGACGCCAAGCGCAGAGCTGTCCAGCCCAAGCTTGAGCCCCAGCCTCAGCCCAAGCTTGAACCCAGGTGCCGAAGAGCCGCGCTTGCTGGCCCTGCCCAGCATCGACGAGCCTTGGCGCTACGCCTGGACCTATGGCGCCGCCGTGCTGCGCAGCCTCTTCGGCACCCACCGCCTGCGCCCGCAGCAGGCCGGCCGCTACCGCGCGCCGGTGCAGATCAGCCCGCGCCTGGCCAATCGCTGGCGCGCGCTGTTTGACGTGCCGGCGCGCGCCACCCCCATGGTGCCGCTGCAAGCCAATCAAAGCGTGGGCACGCTGCTGTATTCGCAGTTGTTTGCCGATCTGGGCCTGAACCTGCGCCACCTGCTGCACTTGCAACACCGCACCACCCACCACGCCGGCGTGGCCACCTGCGCCACACAGCGCGACCAGCACCTGACCTGCCATGTGCCGCGTGTGCTGCGCCTGGGTGAGGACAAGGCGCTGGTCGAAGTGCACACCCAAATCACGGCCGCTGACGGCAGCCTGCTGGCCGAGGTGGAAGACGGCTTCCTGGTGCAGTGCCTGCCCGCCGCCGACTTGGCCGGTTTGACCGCCGACCGCCAGCTGCTGCGCGAACTGCTGGGCCTGCGCCGCCGCCTGCCACGCCTGTCCACCAGCGAAGGCGGCGCCCTGGTGGCCGAGATGGAAGTGCCCCGGCGCATGGGCCTTGCCTACGGCCGCATCTCGGGCGCCATGAATCCTGTGCACACCTGCGCCCTGGGTGCTTGGTTGTTTGGCCTGAAACAGCCCTTTTTGCAAGGCCTGGCTTTGCGCAACCTGGTGGTGCGCCACCTGGCCGAATTGCGCGTGCCGCTGGACCGCCTGAGCCTGACCTTCGCCGGCCCGGCGCGCCTGGGTGAAACGCTGCTGCTGGTGGTGGACGGCGCCACGCTGGAAGTGCAAGACGCAAAGGGCCGGCTGGTGGCGTTTGGGTTGAGCCAAGCGACTTGAGATCGATTCAGGCGGGCGGCCGCCACTCAAACCGCGCCGCCGCAAAGAGCCGGTTCCACACCGGCACGCTCCAGCTCCACACAAACAGCGCCACGATCAAGCCCTGCGGCTTGAACAGATAAAACTGCCACACAAAAGCGCTGGCCGCCACGCACACCGCGTAGGCCACGCGCGCCAGGCGGTGCTGCGGCGTCGTCATGGGGTCCGAGATCATGAAAAACGCGAACAGGAGGGTGGCACCGTTCATGGCCTGATGCCACCACATGGACAGCGCCAGATCAGGCGCGTAGCCCAGCCACAGCAGGCGTGCGCCCAGCAGGCCCAACCAGGCCGCGAGCAAACTGATGCTGATGCCCCAGCGCGAAATGCGCCCCGTCACCGTCGCACCCAGCGCCAGCATCCACAGGCCCAGCAAAGTGTCCTGACCCCATTGGCCCGGCGACAGCCAGGCGTGGGGCAAACCCATGAGGGCGATGAAGGCGGCCAGGTTGGCAGGGTTGAGGATGTGGCCACGTGCGCTGCCTTGGCCAAAGCGCAGCACAAACTTGGACGACAGCGCCACGCAGGCCAACAAGGGGTGCACCCAAAGCTGGTCTGAGCGGATCAGGATGGAGATGCCGCAGGCGGTGACGACTGCGCTCAAATAACCCGTTATGTGTTTGCGCTGTGGCAGTTGCAGAGTGTGCTGCCAAAAGGCCTGCGTCAGCAGTGCGCTGGTGAAGGCCAGCGCGACCTGCGGCGCACTCAGCGCGAAGTCGCGCGCCAGTGCGCCAAAGCCCAGCAGGCTGAGCAAGAAGGCGATCTGGACAACACGCGCGTCCAGGCCTTTTGCAGCCGTGGCAGCCCTTTTGGCCCAGCGTTGCCACGGCGTGGTGGCCACAGCCGGCGTGCCCGCGCTGGCGGCTGCGCTGAAGGCCTGGCGGCTCATCAGGCAACCTCCGTGCTTCGCACTGCGGTATTCGCCTTGGGAGCGGCCCAGCGGCTCATGGCCGTGCGCCGCTGGACGTGTCGGTGCCAAAGAGCTTTTGCCACCACTTGATGGGCGCTTCAGCCGTGGTGGTGGAAGGCGTTTGCGTGGACATCAAACCGCCCAAGCGCCGCGCCTCGTCCAGGCTCCAGCCGGTGTAGCGGCGCAGGTTGTTCAGCTCTTGCTGGCGGCGCAGCGGCAGATCGTGTTCGTAGTAACGGCGGGCTTGTTCCAGGCTGGCGGTCTGGCTGGCCTGGCAGCTTTGCACACACTGCGCACGCTGCGACTCGATGTGGCTGCCGCCTTCACGCACGGGGCCGTAAGCGCTGTTGCAAGATGCCTCGCAGGCTTGGCTGCTGGTCTTTTGCTGGCACTGTTGCAAGCTGCCTTCAAAAGGGTTTTGCACGACGTAGCGCGTCTGCCAGTTTTCGCGGTCGCGCGTCTGCACCAGCATCAGGTCTTCAGGAAAAGTCTGGGCTGTATAGCGCACATGCAAGCGCGTGAGCAAGGCGTTTTGCGCACCGCTAGGGCCACGCCGTTGGCGTGTCAGGCCAGGGTTGGCTGGGTTGGCAGGGTTGCCAGGATTGGCCCCGTCGTCCAGCCAAAACACCCCCGCCTGGTTCAACTCGGCGGGGCTCAGCGGGTCGGCCGCACAAGGGTCACACCAGCCCATGTCCCAGAAGTATTCGGTGAACACCACGCGGTGTTCTTCGCGCTTGGCCTGGTGGTCAAACAAGGCCTTGTAAAAGCCCTGGAAATTGCGCTTGATGGCCGGTGGCAAATTGTCGTTAGCCGGCAGCTTGACGGTGCGGTAGTTGGCGGCTTCAACACGGCCTTGCTGGGTCAGCACATAGACGATGAGGTCTTGGGCTTTGTCGGGCGCGGCGTTGATCATGCCCAGGCGCAGCGGCAGCATGAACTTGTCGGACTCGAAAGCAAACTGCAAGGGCCGCAGGTATTGCACACCCGTCGCGGCCTGTTCCTTCAGGTTCACCTTGGCGACAAAAAACTTCATGTCCAGCGCGACGTAGGGCTTGAGCGCGGCGGCCGCGCCAGCAGGCATGCGGTAGCCGTTTTCGCGCAGCCAGGTTTCCAGCCCCAGGCTTTGCTGCGCCGACAGCATGACGATGTCGTATTCGCCCACCGTGTAGCTGGCCTCGACCGTGACACCCAAGGCACGCGCACGTTCTTCTTTGCGCGCGCTGTCTGCACTGGCCGCCATGGGCGCGGCGGCGCGCTGGGCCATGAGTTCATGCAAGCGCTGCCCGCTGGGGCAGGGATCGGGGTCAAAGTATTCGGCCAGGCGCGGCGACGAATAGGCGTCCAGGCGGTCAAACAAACGCTTGTCGCCCACGCGCACCTGGCCGCGTGCCAGCACCTGCGGCACCGGCACCACCAAGGCAAAGTCGGTCAGCGGCCCCTTGAAGTCATTGAGCATGGAGATGACCGTGCGCTTGCCGTCACGCGCCAGGATCACCTGGCTGGCTTCGTTGAAGAGTGATGCACCGGCCTTGCCGGCAAAGAAGCCGCAGAAGGCGGACGCGGTGCTGGCGCTGAGCAGGGCTGCGAGGGCCAGGGCAAGGTGGGCCCGGCGTCTTGAAGTCGATGGCATTGGGAGACCCCCGTGGGCAGTGGTTGATGGGGGTGATACGGGAGCGCCGAGCAAATGGGGTGAAAGTTTTTTCGCACACGCCAGGCCTTGTCGCTTGGGTGTGGTCGCTGCCTTGGTGCGAGCGAAGGCCTGGCCCACAACGCCGGGGCGGCAATGTCAACTTCGACGGGGATCGAACTCACATTGACGGCCAGTTCCGGACGCTCGTGACTGGCGGCAGTCCGGCAGCTATCAGGCCGCAACTCCGGTTGCCAACTGAGTGCGTGTTGGGTGACCCGACACCGGCACGATGCGCCGGAGCCGGACTACTTTCTCTTCAGCCGAATCGCCATCGTTGCATTCGGCCCGCCGGCACTGCTCAACGAGCCGTCTTCATTGGCGTTGAACACCAACACTTCCCTGTCGAAAGTGACCGCCACACCATTCGCCGTCTGCTGGTAGGTGCAAGCTCCGGTCATAGGGCCGAAGGAGATGAAGCACTTGTCGCCCGCCTGAGCTTCCCACTTGACGGTGCCATCGGCGTTCTCCCAGTTCCCTTGGAGCCTGACGGCAACACCCCTTCCCGCAGCGGAGTTGGTGGCGGGCGCAGGTGTAGCGGGTGCCGCGGCTTGGGTTGCAGTGCGCAACGCTTTGCACTCGATCCAACCGATCGTCGTAGCGCTTGCCGTCTTGACCTGGCACCAGTTGCCGTTGACCTTGACGACACTGCCCGCTTGCGCGACACCGCCATCGACCCATCGCACCGGCTCGTTGACGGCGATCGACGCATTGGGCGCGCCCACACTCTGCACCAGTCGCAGCTTCTGTGCATTGACCGGCACCTTCTTCCCGGTCGGAAGCGAGATCACAACGTAGCCCGAAGCGTCGGGTCCCTCGACGATCTCTGCCAACGTCGGGCCGAGGCCGGTGACGAGCTCAACCAAGTCGCCCACCTTGGCGCGATTCTGCGACAGGGCTTCAGGCGCAAGTGCCGTGAGCGTCACGCCAAGCATCAAAGCGACAAGCCAACTCGTTTGCGTGTGACTCAACTTCGTTCTCCTCGCAGAGTAACGGGGGTTGCTCGAGTGCAGTGATCGAACGACGGACAAACCTTGTCACGGCGTGCACCGCGCACTCTATCGCTGTGCCCCCGATGAGGCAACCCAAGCTGCCGGGCGCGACACACGGGGTATGCAGGCCGCGTTTGTTGCACTTCCCTGATCTGACAGCCTGGTCGTGTCACTCGTCCCGCAACGGTCTCAAGCCGTGCTCCGCGCCTGAATTGCTCCGATGGCTGTCTGGCGACGTTTGCCCTGCGCTGCAGGCACCTTCGGCTGCCTGCACGCCGATCCGTCCGACTGCTTTGGGGCGCCGAGATCCGCACAGCGGACGCCTCTTCCGGGTCGTGAGCGACCATTCGTCCTTGCTCTCAAAACCAGGCACCTGCTCGTCTTTGGCATCCGCCAAACTGGCCCGCCCAGACTCAGCGCCCCCGACGCGGCAACGTGCCCGCCTGCTCCCCCAAGTCCCAAAACAGCCCGGCCATGATCTGCAAGCCCTCGCTCACCACCGTCAGCAGCAGGTGTTCATTGGGCGCGTGCTGGCAACACGCCGGGTAGCTGTGCGGCACCCACACCGTGGGCAGGCCCAGGATGTCGGCAAACACGTCGTTGGGCAGGCTGCCGCCCAGGTTGGGCAGCAGCACGGGCGCGCTGCCGGTGCTGGTTTCGATGGAGGCCAGCGCAAAGCGCACCCAGGCGTTGTCGGGGTCGAGTCGTGTCGCGGCCATGATCTCGGGCTCGCTGACTTCGATGTCCGTGAAGCCCTGCGTTGAAAGGTGCTGCTGCACAGCCTGGCGCAAGTGGGATGTGTCGGTACCCACCACAAATCGCATGTGCATGAAGGCCACCGCCGAAGGCGGGATGGCGTTGATGGGGTGCTCAGGATTGCCCGTGCGCATGGCCAGCACTTCCAGCGTGTTCCAGGCAATCACCCGTTCCGCAGGGCTCAGGCCGGGCTCGCCCCAGTCGGCATCGAC
>JANNEX010000317.1:0-3038 GCA_031379155.1 Rubrivivax sp. | reverse complement strand
CCCGCACCCGGTGCCCCGCAGCCGGTGGTGGCTGAAATCGAAGCCCACAAAGCGGACGGAGAGATCTTCGGCACGCCCTATTGGGTGAAGACTTTCAGCAAGCACGTCGACCACAACGTCAAGCTGGACGACTTGGTCAAGCATCACGCCGATGTGCCCGGTGACGCCTAAGTGGAGGTCGAGTTCGAGATCTTCCAAGCCGGCGACGTGAAGGGAAAAAGAGACGCCGCGCTGGCCCTGAACCCGGGTGATGCAGCCTTGGTGGTGCGCTATGAGTTCTACCGCTACGTGGGCGCGCTCACGCCCGAGGGCGAGGCCGATTGCGGCGCCCATGGCGGCGACGAGTCACCGGCCGCATGCGGCGGCCTGGGCGACTACGTGGGTGCGCAGATCGCCGGCTTCAACGCCGTGGAGCCCTTGGTGGCGGTGCCAGAACCGGGCCAGTCCACGCGGCTCGCCCTGGGTCTTGTGGGCCTGGCCATTGGCTGGCGCCGTAGAGCCAACTCTCTAGGCTTTTAGGCTGCAAGCCTTAGAGCGGCGCCCTACATTTCTTGGACCGGTTGGCCACGCAGTACAGGTGGCCGCCATCACAACACCCCATCCAAGGAAGAGCGTCATGGTCAAGAAAATGAAAAGCAGCACCGAACAAGTCACCGACAAAGCCAGCAAGATGGCAACGGGTCTGATGGACAGCCAACTGGCCCATTCGGTCAAAGAATCGGCGCAGCAAATCTGGCTCGCCGGCATGGGCGCTTTCAGCAAAGCCCAAGCCGAAGGTGGCAAGGTCTTTGAAACGCTGGTCAAAGAAGGCCTGAACCTGCAGAAGAAGACCCAAGGCATTGCCGAAGAAAAAATCAGCGAAGTCACCGGCAAGATGACGGCCATGGCCGGTACGGTCACTGCCAAGGCGGGCCAGAACTGGGACAAGCTGGAAAGCATTTTCGAGCAGCGCACCGCCAAGGCCATGAACAAGCTGGGCGTGCCCACCGCCAAGGACGTGGACGCGCTGGCCAAGCGTGTGGACGAGTTGGCTTCTGCGGTTGCCAAGCTGGGCAAGGGCAGTGCGGCGGCGCCCAAGAAGGCGGCCGCCAAGGCGGCTTCGCCTTTTGCCAAAACTGCGGCCAAAACTGCGGCCAAAGCGCCGGCCAAGGCCATCCGCCGCAAGGCCGCCTGAGTCGCCTTGCAAGGCTGAACCCAGGGCGCCCCGGCGCCCTTTGAATCCAGGGCGCTTCGGCGCCCTTGGTTTTGTACCCCTCACGCTGTGGCAAAAAACAAAACACCCAAGATAGGCCTGGCCCTGGCCGGCGGTGGCCCGCTGGGTGCCGTGCACGAAATCGGCGCGCTGTGTGCGCTGGAAGAAGCCATTCCTGCGCTGAACTTCAATGCGCTGGATGGCTATGTGGGGGTGTCTGCGGGTGGCTTTGTCGCCGCCGGTCTGGCCAACGGCATGACGCCGCGCCAGCTGTGCAGCGCCTTCATTGAAAACGACGGCCCCCAGGCCGACATCGTGCGGCCCAGCCTGTTCATTCGCCCGGCCCTGGGCGAATACACACGCCGCCTGGCGGCACTGCCCGGCCTGTTGGCCATGGCGGGTTTTGGCTATGCCTTCAAAGGCCGCTCCTGGCTGGTCTCGCTTGAACACCTGGGCCGTGCCTTGCCCACCGGTCTGTTCAGCCACGCGCCACTGGAGCGCCGTTTGCGCCGCTTGCTCTCGGCACCCGGGCGCAGCAATGACTTCCGCGAGTTGGCGCGCAACACCGGCCGCCGTTTGGTGCTGGTGGCCACCGACTTGGACAGCGGTGATGCCGCGCCCTTTGGCATGCCCGGCTGGGACCATGTGCCCATCTCGCAAGCCGTGGCTGCCAGCGCGGCGTTGCCGGGCCTGTTCCCGCCGGTGGCCATCAACGGCCATTGGTACGTGGACGGCGCGCTCAAAAAAACCTTGCACGCCAGCCTGCTGCTGGACATGCCGCTTGACCTGGTGCTGTGCCTGAACCCGCTGGTGCCTTTTGACGCCAGCCACGCGCGCCGCCACCGCGTGTTGGGTGCCGGCCAGGCGCCCATTCCGCGCCTGGTGGACGGTGGCCTGCCATTGGTGTTGAGCCAGACTTTCCGCAGCCTCATCCACTCCAGACTGGAGTTAGGCATGAAGGGCTACGAGACGAGCCACCCGCACACCAGCATCCTGCTCTTTGAGCCTGACCACCGCGATCCTGACCTGTTCATGGCCAACACTTTTGCCTACGGACAGCGGCGCAGCCTGGCCGAACACGCCTACCAGCGCACGCGTGCTGACCTGCGTTCGCGCCGCAGTGTGCTGGCCGCCACGCTGGCGCGCCATGGCTTGGCGCTAGACCATGCGGTGCTGGACGACGGCACGCGCACCTTGCTGAGCCAATCACGCCAGCGCAAAGGCACACGTGCGGCGCAAGTGCTGAGCCGGCTGGACGAGGTGCTGGACGACTTGCAGCGTTGCCTGGCGCAACGGGCTTGAAAAAAGCGCCCCGCTGCAAGCTCAAGCGGCTCAAGCAACGCCCGTGCGGGCCGATAAGTCAGAGGTGACCGTCGCCACCCCCAAGCCCCCAACCAGCGCCGCCGCGGCGGCTGCTGTTGACTCTGCCGCCACCCGCCTGCGCGGCCGCCTGATGGCGCATTCGCTGGGCGCCTTGCTCGACAAGGCGCGCGGCGCGCGCGAAGTGCTGCCGCACCTGGCCGCGCTGGAGCGTTCGCTGCTGGAAAAAGGCCTGGTGGCGATAGACCAGGTACCCGCGCACTGGCTGGGCCGCATCTGCTCGCAACTGTCGAGCTTGCCTATTGACGAGCAAGACCCGCCTTTGCACGACCTGTTGCGCCGCCTCATGGGCGCTTTGCAAGGGCAGCGCGACGATGGCGACGATGACTGGCAGCGCCGCGACGTTTTCGACGCCGAACGCACCGTGGTCATCCGCGAAATCAGCCACTCGGAATTTGAAGCGGCTTCGCAACAAGAAGCCAACACGGTGCTGGAGCCGCGGCTGTAGAAATTCAGCCCGCCTTTT